>JACMRP010000093.1 GCA_014376325.1 Pseudobdellovibrionaceae bacterium | reverse complement strand
GCCCCCATCACCGTGAAAGATGGCCAAATCAAGGTCATCATTCCGCTGGAAGGCCTTGTCGACTTTGATGAAGAGATCAAACGCATCAATAAAGCGGTCGAAAAGCTGGCGAAAGAAATCGGCATTCTGAGCGGAAAACTATCCAACGATAAGTTCATCGCGAATGCGGACGAAGACGTTGTTGCGGCCGACCGTGTATTATTAGCGCAGAGTAAATTACAAATCGAATCCTTGAAAGACGCTTTAATTCGTTTTCAGTAACAATCCAGTATTGCCCTTGTGGAGAACCCCAGGGGCAGTTATAACTCTGGCTCGTTCTAAGTATATGCCGAAGATATGGTTCGGCGTTTCTACCCGCGCCCTTAAAATGCGGACTATTTGGAGTTAAAATGAGAAGACTTGCAACTGCGTCGATGCTCTTGGTTCTAGTTTCTTTCCAAACGGTATTTGCGGCAGACTATCCGCAAGGTCCAGAACCCCAGCTAACTCCAGGCATGCTCTGTGCCCAGCCTAACTCCCGACGATATCCAGAAAAAATAGCGTATTGCGAACGCAACGTCGCGGTTTCTACTAAAGAAGAAATCATCGCTCAGTATGACAAACAGTTCGGCTACAAAATCGAACGCCTCCCGCGTGGCGATTTCAAGATCGACCATTACATCCCGCTCTGCATGGGTGGCGATAACGACATTTCTAATCTTTGGCCACAGCACATGTCCGTTTACGAAATCACGGATCCTTTAGAAGCGCTTCTCTGCGAAAAGATGTCTGAAGGACGTTTATCGCAAAAAGACGCAATCACTTTAATGAAGCAAGCTAAGAGCAACTTAGACTCAACTCCAGCAATCACCCGCAAAGTTCAGGCCCTCTAAATTATGTTTTCGTATCCGTCGAAACTGTTCAGCCCTTTCAAGCTTCGAAATATCACTTTTAAAAATCGCATCTTTGTTTCGCCGATGTGTATGTACTCGGCGATAGACGGAGTCCCGAACTCCTGGCACATGGTCCACTTAGGATCGCGCGCCGTTGGCGGAGCAGGACTCGTCATGGTCGAAGCGACCGCAATCAGTCCAAACGGAAGAATCTCGGACGCGGATCTGGGACTCTGGAATGATGAACAACAGGCCGCTTTCCAACCGATCACTGCTTTTATCAAAGTACAAAACTCTATTGCCGGTATTCAACTAGCGCACGCGGGCCGGAAGTCCGAAATTCCGGGTAACGTCGGCCCCAGTGCTTTAGCTTTTTCAGATCGTTACAAAATTCCCCATGAATTAACAAAACACGAGATGGCCCTGATCACGAACGAATTCGTGCATTCAGCAGTCCGCGCGCAAAAAGCGGGATTTGAAGTCATAGAGCTGCACTTTGCTCACGGCTATTTATTCCATGAATTTTTATCGCCGCTCAGCAATCACCGTTCGGATGAATACGGGGGCTC
Source organism: Pseudobdellovibrionaceae bacterium (assembly GCA_014376325.1). The sequence goes on along the minus strand of JACMRP010000093.1, from coordinate 3,235 downwards.
ACTCGAAAACCGCATGCGGTACCCGCTAGAAGTCGCACAAGCGGTACGTCAGGCGTGGCCAGACGAGTTGCCACTCTTCGTTCGCATTTCCGCAACGGACTGGGTGAAGGCGGGCTGGGATTTATTGGAGAGCATCGTATTTTCTCACAAATTAAAAAACCTAGGCATTGATCTGATCGATTGTTCGACGGGCGGCAATGTTCCTGACGCAAAAATTCCAACGGGCCCGGGATACCAGGTGCCGTTCGCAGCGGGCGTTCGTAAGGAAGTGGGCATCGCGACCGGAGCGGTCGGCCTTATCACCAGCGGACTTCAAGGCGAAAAAATCATCGAAGAAGAACTAGCGGACGTTGTTTTCCTCGCACGCGAAATGCTGCGCGATCCGTACTTCCCGCTCCACGCGGCGAAAGAACTCGGCGTCGAAATAACGTGGCCAAAACAATACGAACGAGCGAAGAATTAAATCAATAACACTTGCACGAGGGTGCGGTGGTTAGCATCCCCGCGCAGCGAAAGGTCTTCGGGCCGTTCGCGAATTCGATGTCGTCGATGTGGCCGTTTTTTTGCGTGATGACCATTTCTTGGCCGCCGTCGAAATAGGCGCGCTCGCCCTTTTCCTCTTCGTAGACTTCGCCGTCTTTTTGTAAAGACGCGATGAAGGCTTCACTCGGATTACGAACCGAGTCTTCCGCGAGCGGAATCAAGGTTGGGTTCCCTTGCGCATCTAGTTTGAAATAAAGCAGGTGTCTTGCGGATTTATCGTTATCGGAATAATCCGTTTCGATGCGCAGCCTTCGCTCTTCACCCGATACTCGCATATTCCAGACAATCCAGTCTTGAGATTTCAAAATTGGATCACCAAGATCCGGTTTTACCGCAGAAAAAATATTATCCACCGTTGGCTCAATGCTATCGACCGAACTGTTCGTATTCACTTTCACACATTCGGTCATCTGGCGTAATGCCTGCACAAAAAACTGCGATGCTTTTGCAATGTCGGTGGCTTCTGCGCGTTTCTTTGGATCCGTCATCGTCGGCGTCCGGGCATCCACTTTTGCTTCAAGGTCTTCGTCAAAACGAACGTCTGAACCTTCGTCCGCGTCCGAGCCGTTGAGCGCAGAGTCGGTTGATGCGACCGCAGGATTAGAATACCCACCGCGATACCACATGACTGTCCCGCTCAAGGCGATCAACACGCCGGCACCAATTCCGATTTGAAAATAATTTTTAAGTTTCAAGCGAAGGTCCCCTATTGAGGGCAGTGACTTCCGCCCCCAACAGATTCTTCAGCTCGCGCAACAAAAGGTCAATGTCTTGCTGCGTATTATAAATGTGCGGGCTGATACGAAGACTATTGCAGCGGACGCTGACGTAGATATTCTTTTCGCGAAGCTTTCCGCACAGATCCTTTACACAGCGATCGGTAGGACCTTTGGCCCCAATCATGTGCCCGGTCCGAAATTTTTCGGGAACGACTTCAAACTTCATCGCTTCGAGCCCGCGGATTAACGACTTATTCAAAGAAACAATATGCGCATGGATCTGCTTGGGTGTTAATTCGTTTAAAACTTTGAGCGCCTCGATTGCCATTGGGTTCAGCGCGAAGTTGCTGTGCTGACCGCTATCAAACTTGCGCGCGCCGATTTGGTAATCGTCGGTGTATTCGGTCAGACGAGTGAAGTCTTCGCTGTCTTTGCGGTTGACCCAATTGTTTTCAAGCGGTCGACTGGCCATTCTTCGATCCGCCACGTACATGTACGCGATTCCATAAGGACCGAGCTGCCATTTGTAACCCACGCTAAAAACAAAATCAGGATCGATCGCGCGGATATCGATTGGCGACACGCCGAAGGACTGACTGATATCTAAAATCAAAGCGGCGCCCACGGATTTCGCTTTTGCACTTATCTGAAGCAAATCAAAATGGCTGCCATCGGACCAGTCCGTCTGCGGAACCGAAACGATCGCGGTCGTGTCGTCGATCGCGCTTAAGAATGCCGAAGTCCAATCGTAGTTCGAAGGACGCGGTACAAATTGGATTTGCGATTTTGGCCAAGGGTAAACATTCGAAGGGAACTCGCCTTCCGGCATCAGAATTTTTTTCCCGGGCGCGATCGGTAAGTTGATCACGGCCGTTTCTACCCCGTAGCTGACAGAAGGAACGAGCGCGATGTTATCCGCATTCACGTTCATAAGGTTCGCGACAAGTTCCCGCATGCGATCGCAGTCGGTGAAAAAATCCGAAGGCTGCATTTTCCAAGGCTGCTCTTTCGCGCCCATGGATTGAAGACCGGTTTCGGAGATGTGCTTCATCTGCGGAGAGATAAAAGCAGAATTAAGGAAACACACCGAATCCGGGATATTGAACTGAGCTCTTAATGGTAACATCGATCAAGATTACTTGATCAAACCGATCTCACGCAATCTTTGCATGAGGAAATCTCCGCCAGTAATGTCTGGATACTTTGCGCCCGCACCGCGGCAAGACGGCAAGCAGCTCAGCATCGCGCGGGGATTAGGATGCATGAAGAACGGCATTGAATAACGGGGCTTGTTCTTCGCTTCAGGCGAATTGATGACCTGGTGAGTTGTCGACGGAATAACGTCGTTCGTCAAACGCGCGAGCATATCGCCCGCATCCACGATCAAGGTGTCAGGCTCAGACACGATGTCGAGCCAAGAACCGTCGCGATCTTTCAACTGCAAGCCCGAAGCCGTCGCGGCCGGAAGCAACGTGATAAAATTAATATCCTCGTGCGGGGCGGCCCGCAGACAACGTGGATCCGTGCCTTCAGGGATCGCGGGGTAATGCAGTAATCGCAAAATCGAATTCCCCTCGTGGGTCATCTTTTTAAAGAAATCTTTTGGAACATCCAAAGAAAAAGTCAGCGCTTCGAGCATCGCTTGTCCGGCTTCTTCGAGCTCTGCGTACAGACGTGCGAACACGGTTTTAAATTCTGGAACTTCGCTCGGCCATATGTTGTCTGGATAGTATTTATCTTTTAAGGGGTGACCGTCAGCGACTTCGCGACCAACATGCCAGAACTCTTTCAGGTCCATCACTTGCGCGTCTTTTGCGTGCTCTTGACCGAATGGAGTGTAACCGCGCTGGCCCCCACCCGCTTTTGAAATGTAAGAACGTTTGGTTTCCACCGGAAGTTTGTAAAAGTCTTCGAGAAGCGCGTAAGCTTTATGAAGAAGCGCGGGTTCCACACCATGATCTTTTAAAATCACG
>JACMRP010000092.1 GCA_014376325.1 Pseudobdellovibrionaceae bacterium | reverse complement strand
TGAAATTGAACGCATCAGCCAGGTCGCGTGGCAGAATTATCGCGATCACCGAAAGGCTCCTTATACCACTCCTGCAGGGCCCGGTTTTGCCGATCCGGAGTACAAAATTTCTGATCAGTGGCGGGACACTCACCAGCGTCTGCTCGCCGCTCAAGCCGCCCATAAAGATTCAAAAACACGAGTGCTGGTGATCTCTGGCTCCCCTCGGAACGAAAACAGTTGCCCGGGCGAAATGCCAAAGTCGTTTCGCCTGGCGAAGTACGCGATCTCAACTCTTGAAAGTCAAAACGTCGAAGTTGATTTTTTGGATCTCAGCCGGATCACCGCCGAATACGGAAAGAACATTCATCCTTGCAAAGCCTGCGTTTCGACCGCGATGCCGCTTTGCCACTGGCCGTGTTCTTGTTATCCGAATCATTCTCAAGGGCACAGTCAAGACTGGATGGCCGAGATTTATGAAAAGTGGGTTCAAGCCCACGGAGTCATGATCGTAACACCCGTGCACTGGTACGGACTTCCGAGCGCGATGAAATTAATGGTGGATCGCTTGGTTTGCGCTGACGGAGGAAATCCTGATCCCACCCGAACTCACGGAAAAAATGCCGCCGAAGCAAAGGCACTCGAAATCGATGGCTGGGATTATCCGAAGCCGCTCGCTGGCCGCGCATTTTCGGTCGTCGTTCATGGTGATACCAACGGAGTTGATCACGTTCGTCGGCAGTTGAGTGACTGGCTCGTTAGCATGGAGTTAATCCCGAGCGGAGCCTCCGGCGCTATTGGTAAATACATTGGATATTACGAACCGTACGCGACCAGCCACCAAGCTCTAGATAAGTATGACAATCTGTTTATCGAAGTTTCGAACGCGGCGAAAAGTCTATCAAGGCAAATCGAATTCATCAGGAGCGGAAAATACCAACAACCCGATAAAGATTTAAAAGATCCAGAATCCAAATAATTATTAAGGAAGAAATAATGACAACCGAACTTTACGTACTTTCATTCGCCGCTATCTTAGGACTTATTCAGTTGATGATCGCGACTCAGCTTTCAACGGGCCAGCGCGGCGTGAAATGGAACTTGAGCCCCAGAGATCAAAAAATGCCGGAACTTACCGGTGTGGCAGGTCGGATGGACCGCGCCTACAAAAACTTTATGGAGACTTTCGCGATCTTCGTAGCCGCCATCGCAGTTGTGCATTTGGCGAACCGACTCGGGCCTATCTCAACATTGGGTGCAGAACTTTACCTTGCCGCCAGAGTTCTCTACGTACCCGTTTACGCGGCGGGCATCCCTGTCGTGCGTACGTTGATTTGGCTGGTTTCCCTGATTGGAATCGCCATGGTTCTTTATGCTGGCCTAGTCAGTTAAAGAGTTTACCGCACGCACTATATCTTCGTCGGTATTAAACGCGTGGGGTGAAAATCTTAATCCCGGCCCACGGACGGTGTAGCTGATTTGATTTTTTTTCAGCTGCGCTTCTGCCCAATCATGTTTTCCGGAAAAATTAACGATCGATCCGATTTGTTTTTCTCCGTGCGGCGAATGAATCTGAAAGCCGGCATTTTTTAAGCCTTCTCGCAATTTCTTAGAGAGTCTTTCCGTCTCGGCTTGCAGTGCAGTAACGCCCGTCGCGTAAATTAAATCGCAGCTTGCACCGAGCCCGACGATTTCTAAAACTTGCCTAGAACCTGCTTCAAATTTATGCGCAGAACTTTTAGCGACGCAAACCAAACTAGATGGATCGTCGCACGTGCCGTAAGTTCCAGAGCCTATCATCAAGGGTCGCACCTGAGCCTGACGATCTTCTCTTAAAACTAAGTACCCAACACCGACGGGCGAGCTAAGCCACTTGTGACTTCCGCCACAGATCGCGTCTAACTCTAGCTCTGCAAAATTCAGCGGCATCATCCCGAGCCCCTGAATCACGTCGATGACGGTCCAAATATTATGTTTCCGAGAGAACTGTCCAAGGATTTTTAAATCCGTCACGGCACCCGTCTGAAATTGCACCCAAGATATCGCGATGACTTTGGTTTTCGCCGTGACCGCTTTCAAAAGTCTTTCCACCGGAGTTTCTAGGGACTCTCCGCTCGCGACCAAAACAAGTTTGGCACCGGCACGTTCGGCCGCCGCACGCCACGGATACAAATTCGATGAGTACTCTTGGTCCCACATAATGACTTCGTCGCCGGGCCTTAGCTCCATGCCGAAAGCCATCTGCGAAACTGCGCCGGCCGTGCTTTGAAAAAATGCGACCTCGGTATTTTTGCAAGACACGAGTTTCGCCAATTGGCTCCGCGCAGTTTCTACAGCGGCAAGGTAAGCATCGTTGCAGTGCATGGCTTCAGTAAAAAACCTTTCGGTCCAGGTGTTGATCAAAGTTTTCGCGGGTTTTGAAATAAGCGAAATCCCCGCGTTATTCAAATGGACTAAATCATTTTGCCCGTTAGAAAACTGTTTTTTGAATTCACCAATGCCGCTCAACGACGTCTCCAAACCATTAAGTGTGAAACGATGTATTGATATTTACGGACGTGTTCGCGGATCAATAATGGAAAATCTTCTTGGTGTAAAAGTTCAAAATCTTGTCCCAGCAAAGTTTTTAAGGTGTCCTTTGCGTAGACGGGTTTGCCATTTTTTTCAAATCCGCCGAGCCAACTTTCTTGAGGAGTATGATCTCCTAACCAAGAATACGGGGAAAATAAAACTAACAGCCCGCCCCTTTTTACGATGCCCCTTGGTCCGCTCATGCGGGACAAGCAGGCCCGTGGACTCGGCAAGCGGCAAAGCAAATTCGCGACCAGGACGGCATCGAAGTCGACAAAGTTTGCGGGTAACGAACTCGCATCCGCCTGGCGAAAGCTAGTGCGCTCGCGGGGAACGTCGGCCGGTAATTTTGCTGTCAAACGCGTGCGGATCAATCCTTCTTCTTTGCGAACGTATTCGAAAGCATTTCTATCTTTCATCAGCTGCGCGGCCGCTATAAACGATTCACTCAGATCTACTCCGATGACCTGTTTGTAGGTTTTAGCCAGTTCGAACGAAGCACCACCGACTGCGCAGCCTAAATCCAATGCCGTATCGGTAGGTATATTCAATTTTTGTGCATACTCGGCAACAACTTCAGCGCATCGCTTCGGAAAAGACAAAGCTTCCTTCGGACCGAAATTGTAAGGCAGAACGTCGCTAGCATTCGCAAAGTGTAGATTCATGTACTGATTGAGCAAATCATCACTTTCATAGTTGGAACCGGTCGCCGAGTTGCCGTCCAATTTTACCGCGTCCGACTTTGGATTTTCATCCATCGAACGCGCAAGCCGAAATCCAGCGTGCTGAAAGAAGTGTGGCCGGAACTGAAATCGCGCCCATGGCGAAGCTTCGTCGCCAGTACTCATGAAAGACCCACCCAGCATCATCTGATGTTTCCCATCGAAACAAGGTGTACTAAAATCTTCGTAAAACGGATGCACTCTGAAGCTCGGAAGTGCATTGAAATCATCTTCACACCATTGCCACAAATTTCCAAAGACGTCCGCGAACTTTCCTTCCAGGGTTGCGTTCACCGGCAGTTCCGCTCCGGACCGGAGTTCGAAATTCCAAGGACCTTTCCGGGTTTCTTGCCGAAGACGGTGGTGTTCATCTTCGCTGATGGTGCGATAGGCATTATGTGTGGGCTCTAGTTCACTCCGCCAAGCACAGTAAGCTTGCACTTCGTGGAAGTTTACGGCGACCGGCAGGGAATTATCGAACGCAATTTCATCAAAAATTCGGCGCAGCTTAAATTCTGCCGATCCCGATGGCCCGTTCTGAACCCAAAAGGCCGGCCATTTAGAATTGCGATGGAGTCGCCAGCGCCAGCCGTTAGAGGTCCAATATTTTTCCTCGCTGTAACCGCCCGCTTTAACGAATGTTAGAAATTCGCCATTGCTGACTAAAAACTTGCTGGCTTGAAAAGACCGAACCGCATTTTTGCGAAGGCCATATTCGTTGTCCCAGCCGAAGGTGGCTTCGGCGAAAGGTTTGCCAATTGTGACCGCGCCGATAGGTACGGCGATCATGTCATTTCGCGGAGTTTCGCTTGGACTCAGCGACAAATACATTGCAGGCCAATGATCCGGCTTCCGCAAAAGATTCAACGGAAGTTCCCGCATCAATACCGAAGAGGTTTCAAGGTGAATTCGCTCGTGTTCAAATCCCATCGCTAAAGCCCACGCAGGTTTTGCAGGAGTAATCGGCAATTCTGATACCGAAAATGCCGGATGTGTTTCGATGATGTTCTTAACGATTCGGTAAACTTTCCTGCGGTATGCAGTGACTTCCGCGATGGACGGCCACTCCATTTCGTTCTTAGACATATCATCCCAGGACATTTCATCTACACCCACCTCGAATAAATGTTCAAAGTATGGATCCACAGGTTCACTGTAAAGTCCGCTGATGCGAAGCTTGTTCACGTACAGAACCGCCGGGTGCGCGTAATAAAAAATCAACGGATGACGTAAAGAATGATACGGAGGACGCATGAAGGCTTCTTCTCCTTGCAGAGCAGAGAATAGCACTTCCGTAATAAGCCACGCGTTTTCGAAATATTTCAGTACGTCTTCGCGGGAACATTTATCCAGCCGAAGTTGGGGGAGCGATCTAATCACTTCGTCCGCGACCGGCTTTGGCCCCGTCCACCAAGTTTCGGAGCGGGGTCCTAACAAATCAGAATTTATTTTTGAGTTCATTCGATTCCCTTCTTAGTCGCATTTATATCAGGCACTTTTCGGCAGACGTCGCAATGTCCACACACCGTGGCGCCTTCGTAGCCAAAATATTCGTAAACTTGCAAAAGCCGGCAAAGATCCACCCGCGTTGCGAAACGGACTATATCGTAGAGTTTTTGATTTTGCGCTTTTAAAAGTGCAGGAGAATTCTCTGCGGCAAACATCTCTGGGGTCGGTTCGCGCACCGTCAGAAACGGAAACGGCTTGTCCTGCGCCGCCACGACGCAGCTCCAGCGTTCCAAAATCCGGACGGCACTCTCCACCCTAAAGTCACGGCGGTTTTTAAAACTCATTTGTTCTCGTAGATAGTCGAAACCTTGCTGATCGAGCGGTCCACGATTGTCGTGCATAAGGTGATAGACCTTTAGAATAAATTCCGCTTCCGGATGCGACCATTTTAAAAATTCCATTTGGATCGATACGTCGTCTTGATCATACAGAAGATGACATTGGGAAGGCAGTCCATCGCGGCCGGCACGTCCGACTTCTTGATAGTAAGACTCTATCGAGCCGGGGATCTCTGTGTGGACCAACATACGGACATTTTCTTTATCAATTCCTAATCCGAATGCGGGCGTTGCCACCATCAGTGCGTTTTGGTCGGAGATAAATGCCTTCAGATTTCGGTTCCGATCTTGGCCTGGTAGGTCCCCGTGATAAACAAGGTGATCAATCCCAAGACGGCGAAGCTCTTCCGAAACTTTTTTTAAAGTTTGAATTAAGGAGCAGTAGATAATTGCCGACCCCGGGGACTGGTGTCGAAGTCCAATAATCGCCCGGATCTTTTCGTCGAGTCCGTAAACGTCGTGCACGTTCAATTCGAGGTTTGGCCGTTCGAGACCACCGAAAATAATTTCGCCCGTGGCTTCGATTTCGAGCTGTTTCAGAATATCTTTTTGCACGGCCGGGGTAGCTGTTGCCGTCAGCGCCAATACGGGCGGGTTTCCCAGTGTTTTTCGAAACTCACCTAGGCGAGAATAATCCGGACGAAAATCGTGGCCCCATTGACTGATACAATGAGCCTCATCGACCGCGAGCAAAAATACTTTTCGTTTCTGAATAGCTTGAATAAATTCCAGTTTACGGAATCGTTCGGGTGTCACGTAAAACAGCTGAAAGGCGCCCTCCCCGAGCCTGCGTTGACGGCTCTCCCGATCCTCACGACTGACCGTGGAACTCAAGTGGGTTGCGGATATGCCCAGTTTCTGAGCCTTTTGAACTTGGTCCTCCATCAGCGCGATCAGGGGCGAGATCACGAGCACAAGTTCGTGCCCGGGAGAGCCTTCCAGCATCTTAGCGGGGAACTGGAAACACAGACTTTTCCCCATCCCCGTCGGCATAAGTGCCAGAGTGTCTTTGCCTGCCATCACTCTTTTAAGAATCAATTCTTGTTCGCCCCGGAAGTGTTTATAAGGAAATTTTTCGAGCAAAAGTTCGAGGAGGTTCTTTCGGGGATTTTCGTGGGAATACATTCTGAAATTTCCCTCTCAACAAGAGTCTAATTAAGCGCCGCGCCAAAGAGCTGGCGTTACCGGTTCGTCACATTCTTCTTTTGCACTTCAACGCAAATAATGTTAACTCGATAGACTCTTTAAGCAATCATTAACCTCACAAAAGGGTCACTTATGTCCAAAAAATGGAACATCGATATGGTTCGAAATATCGGTATCTCGGCGCACATCGATTCGGGAAAAACCACCACTTCTGAGCGCATTCTTTTTTACGGTGGCCGTATCCATGCCATCCATGAAGTAAAAGGTAAAGACGGCGTCGGCGCGACCATGGACTCCATGGACCTAGAACGTGAAAAAGGCATCACCATCCAGTCTGCAGCGACGCAGGTTGAATGGAAAGATTATACAATCAATCTTATCGATACACCGGGACACGTGGATTTCACGGTCGAAGTGGAACGCTCATTGCGCGTTCTTGACGGCGCGATCCTGCTTCTTTGCGGCGTTGCGGGCGTTCAGTCTCAGTCCATCACGGTCGATCGTCAGATGAAACGTTACAGCGTTCCTCGTTTGGCTTTCGTGAACAAGCTGGATCGCCAGGGCGCGAATCCTTACCGTGTTTCTGAAGCTCTTGTTGAAAAATTGCGTTTGAATGCAGTGATGATCCAGATTCCAATCGGTTTGGAAGATCAACATCGCGGTCACGTTGATTTGACCGACATGAAGTCTTACATCAACGAAGGTGACAACGGCGAATCTGTGACCGTTGGCGAAATCCCTGCGGACTTGGTCGACCAAGCTAAAAAATACCGTCAAATCATGATCGGTAAATTGGCGGACGTAGATCCTAAGATCGAAGAAAAATTCTTGATGGAAGAAGACCCAACGACAGAAGAAATTCGCGCAGCTATTCGTGCAGCGACTATTTCCCTGAAGATGGTTCCGGTTCTTTGCGGTTCGGCTTTCAAAAATAAAGGCGTTCAGCGTTTGATGGATGCGGTCACTTATTACTTGCCATCTCCTGCAGAGAAAAAAGAGCATGCTCTAGACCTCAGCAAGAATGAAGAGAAATTTGAACTCGTTTCGGACAACACGAAACCATTGGTCGCTTTGGCGTTCAAATTGGCAGAGACCCCGTTCGGTCAGCTGACTTACATGCGTATCTACCAAGGTAAACTTGCTAAGGGCGAATTCATCATTAATCAAACGAATAAAAAATCCGTTAAGATTCCTCGTTTGGTGCGAATGCATTCCGACAAGATGGAAGACATCGATGTTTCTTACGCAGGCGACATCGTGGCTCTATTCGGTATCGATTGCGCTTCTGGCGATACTTTCTGCGACGAAAAAATCGAAGCTTCGATGCAGTCTATGCACATTGCCGACGCGGTTATCAGTCTCGCGATTTCTCCGAAGCACAAAGAAGGTGCTAATAACTTTACGAAGGCTCTGCAAAAGTTCCGTAAAGAAGATCCTACCTTCCGCGTACATCGCGATGACGAATCCAATGAGACCATTATTTCTGGTATGGGCGAGCTCCACTTAGAAATTTACGTTGAGCGTATGAAGCGCGAATTCAACTGCGAAGTGATCGTGGGTCAACCTCAGGTTGCATACCGTGAGACCATCGCGTTGGAAGCTAAGTACGACTACACTCACAAAAAACAAACGGGTGGTTCTGGTCAGTACGCAAAGATCGTGGGCGCAATTCGTCCGTTGCCAGTTCAAGAAGACGGCGCGACTTTCAAATTCTCGAACAACGTTGTCGGTGGTCGTATTCCTCGTGAATTCATCCCGGCTGTTGAAGAGGGTTTCAAAGACCAAACTGCAAAGGGTCCTCTGATAGGCTTCCCGATCGTGGGCGTTGAAGTTGAATTAACGGATGGTGCTTACCATGATGTGGATTCCTCTTACATGGCGTTTAAGATCGCGGCGATGGCGGCACTTCGCGAAGTGTACACCGCAGCTAAGCCAACGGTTCTAGAGCCAATCATGAAGCTCGAAACCACCGTTCCGGACGAATATCAAGGTTCAGCGGTCGGCCAAATCAATCAACGTCGCGGTGTCATCGTGAACACCACTTCTTTCGAAGGAAGCTGCGTGATTGAAGCGGAAGTTCCGCTGACAGAAATGTTCGGTTATTCAACGGATCTGCGTTCAGGAACAAAAGGAAAAGGCGAGTTCTCTATGGAGTTCGCAAAATACCAACCTGCTCCACGCAACATCCAAGAAGAACTAGTCAAAAAATACCAAGCGAAGCGCCTAGCTGAGCAAAAATAAGGTGCGCCCTTCTTTTTCGGACCGAAGGTACGACGACTTCAAGCAGGCGCCGCATCAAGAATGACTTACGAAAAAAGCCGGTGGAAACACCGGCTTTTTTTTATGTCAAACGACGTCCGGCAACGGGCCCTTGCATTGTCTGCGGATTTGCTAAAGCATCAATAGGAAGTGCAATTCGATCGACGAACCAAAAAGAGGTTTCAGATGTTACGTTATTCACTCGTTTTTAATTTCCTGATTCTAACTTTCATCTCTTCATCAGGATTCGCCTGGCAGGCGAAAGATTTTAAAAAACCCTCCGCAGAAGTTCTCGCAAAAAAACTGACGACCGAGCAGTTCCAAGTGACCCAAAAAGAATCGACCGAAGCTCCTTACAAAAATGAATACTGGCACAGCGAAAAAGAAGGCATCTACGTCGACATCGTTTCCGGTGAGCCGCTCTTTAGCTCCAAAGATAAGTTCGATTCGGGAACCGGCTGGCCCAGCTTCACTCGACCGCTCGAAAAAGCGAATTTGGTGGAGAAAAAGGATCGCACCCTCGGCGTCGAGCGCGTCGAAGTGCGCAGCAAGTATGCGGACTCGCACCTGGGACATCTTTTTGACGACGGTCCCGCACCAACCGGAATGAGGTATTGCATGAACTCCGCTTCGATGCGCTTCATTCCGAAAGAAAAACTGAAACCCGAAGGTTACGCAGAATACGAAAAACTTTTTGAGAAAAAGAAATAGACGTGTCGGAAAGTCAGAACTCCGGCGAAATCGTCATCTACAAAAAGCATTCGCTCGCCATTCGCTGGATTCACTGGATCAACTTTCCGCTCGTGATGCTCATGATATTAAGTGGAATCATGATTTATTGGGCGAACCGGGTTTATACTCCCTTCATTCCCAATGACTTTTACGAATACATCGGAATTTCGCAGAGATTATCTTTGGGCATGGGGCTGCATTTTTTCTTTATGTGGTTTTTCGCGTTGAACGGCGTCGCTTATGTTTTGTACCTGATCTTCAGTGGCGAATGGCGCGAGCTCGTTCCGAATTTAAAAAACTTCAAGGACGCAATCTTGGTGACCTTGCATGACTTGGGCTTGAAGAAGACCCTGCCAATGCAGTCAAAGTTTAACGGAGCCCAAAAGATTGCGTACTGCTCCGTTTTGCTCATGGGAATTCTGCAAATCATGACGGG
>JACMRP010000091.1 GCA_014376325.1 Pseudobdellovibrionaceae bacterium | reverse complement strand
TTTGGTCGTCGCGTGCATCGCAATGCCGCCGTTAAAGAACACGGAATTGTTCATATCTGCTTGCCACAAAGTGGAGTGATACTTTTCGTAAGTGCGAGTGGGAGAATACCAACCCGTCGGTGTCGTTGAAAAATAAGTGCGGCCGCTCTTGGTGTTGTTTTCATCGGTTTCGCGCCCGGTAGAAACCGGAAACGTATAAGCCAATTGTCCGCGATGATAAACTTTCATGGTTTGCGCTGTCGGGCCCTTAGCCGCTTTATTAATGATCACGACGACCGGAAAATATTTGGTCACGTCAATGCCCGAAACCTGATTTTGTTGCTCGATAGATAGCAGATTTATATCGCTACCCAAAAATTCTGGAACCGAATTGTCGGCTACATCGGAAAGACCAAGTTCTTCCGCAACCTCTTGTGGAGACGCAACGTCCAACAACGAAGCAGATTGCTCCGAAGCATTCGGTGCAGTCGTGACTATGTCCGATTTTGATTCAGAATTTGGGGAGCAAGCAGTTGCGATGAAAATAAACGACATTAAGAGTGCGAAATTGCGCATTGTGGCCTCCGTTGGTGGAACTGAGGTACCAATCGAAACTCGCCTCTGCAATAAAAATGTGCAAAGCGGAACAGATGTTTTGACGCGTCTATATATCTCTAAATAGTTTCGGTAGAATTCATCTTTGATCTGACGAAGAGCTCCACTTTATTCACAACTTCGTCAAGAGCCATCTCCGTAGTATCCACCACCAGGGCCTTTTCTGGGACTTGGAGGGGAGCGGCCTTGCGAGTGGAATCTTGTTGGTCGCGCACTTTCTGCGCCTCTTGCGTTTCGGTTTGGTCGAGCCCTAGTTCCGCGGCCCTGCGTGCTGCCCGGTGTTCACTCGAAGCGGTCAGGTAAATTTTCGCTTGGGCTTCCGGGAAGACAACGGTTCCGCAATCGCGACCTTCGGCCACCAAACCTTGCGGTCCTACACTGCAGTTGCGTTGAGCCTCTAGCAATGCCTTACGAACTTCCGGATAGTGCGAAATTTTACTAGCGATATTGCCGACATCTTCACCGAAAATATCATCGGTGACTTCGTTGTTTTTAAAAAATACTTGAGTGCGAGAATTTGCCATACGCACACTCCATTCATTCGAATGCGCAAGCTCGGTCAAGGCTTTGACGTCGGTGATATTGATATTGGAATGAAGAGCCGCATAGCCTAGGCCACGGTAAAAAGCGCCCGTCGACACCCACTGCCACCCAAGACGACTTGCTAATTCGCGACTTACCGTAGATTTGCCCGAAGCCGCGGGTCCGTCGATCGTGATTACCATTCCCATTACATTCCTAAATCTTGCTAAGTGACTCTTCTAAGGCGACCATGGCCGCCACGTTTTCTTCTTCAATTCCGACGCTTAATCTTAAGTGATTCGGAAAACCGTAATTTTTAACGGGCCTCATAATAATCCCTTTTCGTAGCAAGACTTCGTTCACGACGCCCGCATCACGTAAGGTATCAAACATGACGAAATTACCTTGGGATTCAATAAAAGGCAGATTCAATTTTTCGAGCTTCTCGTAAAAGTAATCAAGCCCTTTCCACACCGTCTGTTGCGATGCCGCAATGAATTCTTGATCTTGCAAAGCGGCAACGGCGGCAACCTGGGCTAAATCGTTGACATTAAATGGCTTGCGCACGCGATTAAATATCTCGATTACTTCGGTCGGCGCAACCATCGCACCTAAGCGAAGTCCCGCAAGTCCGTAGATTTTAGAAAACGTGCGGAGCGCGATCACGTTATTATACTTTCTTAAAAACTCATCCGCGTTTCCGTAATCTTTCGCGCGGACAAATTCATTGTACGCTTCATCGAAGACGATCAACACGTCATCTCGATTGCCGAGTCTTTCCAGAAAGGCGGCCACTTCGTCGCGCGGAACGTATGTTCCGGTCGGATTGTTTGGATTCGCAATGAATATCAGTTTAATATTTGCTTCCGGATGAGCAAAATAATAATCGCCGAGCGCCGTCAGATCAAATTTGTAACCCGCTTTCATGGGGACCCTGTGAATCTTTGCGCGGTTTGCTTGAGCGCTGATTTCGTAGGCGGAAAAAGCGGATTCGGAAGTCAAAACGCCATCGCCTGGCTCGCAGTAAATGCGAACTAGTATATCGATCAACTCATCGGAACCGTTGCCGAATCCAATTTGCGCTGTTGGGAAGTTCCATTTTTTCGAAACCACTTGCGAAAGTTCGTACGCCGTTGGGTCTGGATAGCGATGTTGTTGCTTCAGCAAGTTTTGTATTGCGGCGACGGCCTTGGGGCTCGGACCCAAGGGATTCTCGTTGCTTGCGAGTTTGATGACTTTGGTCAGTCCGTACTCACGTTGTGTTTCCGAAATAGGCTTGCCCGGCTTGTACGGAATCAAGCTAACAATTTCCGGTGAAACTTTCACGAGGGCCACCTTTCAGACTACCCATCGGGAAGTCTCTTCGTTATACTCATCGTTTCTGGACAAACTAGCTCTAACAACAATTGTGCAGATATTCAAGGACCCATGGCAGTAGCAGATTCGGAAGTAATACTAGCTCTATACGTCGGTGAATCCTTCGCCGAAGTTCATTTAAGTCAGAACAACAAGGAACTCCACTTTCATCGATGGTATTTAGGCAAAGACGGCTTGAAAGGCGGAATCATTAAGTTTCTGCAAGAAAAATCCGTCGGCCCGATCGCGAAAGCCATCGTCGCGTCTCGGTTTCCGGAAAAAATACTTTCTTATCGTCTTGGTGGCAGCGTTGCCGTTCTGACGACGAAAGGTTTTGAAAACTGGCCAGGTTCGCGACAGCCTGCGAATGCAAAGGCTGGTTCACTTTCTTCGATGGACCTGCTTTTTTCTGTCGACGAGCGTACCGGCGCTTCGGGAATCACCGAAAAAATTCCTGACGAAAAAGAAATTGCCGAAATTCTTGAAAAGTTAAAAGCGAAACAAGCCAAACGAGTTTGTTTGCATTTTTTAAATGCGACTCAAAATCCTGCGAATCAAAATGCGGTCAAAGCAAAATTAATTGAAGCCGGATTTGAAGTGTTTACGCCAGAGGCCTCGCGACCGCCGTTAGATGAAGCGGCCACCTGGCGAAAAAATATTTTGAACGCTTCCCTCAGCGGGACTTTTGAAGAAATCCAAGAGGAAATCAATCTCGCTCTGAAGGACCATCTGCCCGAAGGACAGCGCGCGTTGTTTGTCTCCGGCGAAGGCCAACTTTTCGATAAAGAGAATCAGCATCGCCTCAGCAGTATTTGGGGCGCGAGCCAAATGTGGGCCCGCAATATTAAGCGAAAAGACAAATTCGAAATTCTTTATTTAGGTTTAGAAATGTTCGCCCTCTTAAATCCGACAAAAAGCGATTTAAACTGGATCAGTCCATGGGGACCAGTCCGCAGCCAGCGCATTAAAAATCATGTTCTTTGTCTGCAGCCGACAACACCCATCGAACTGACTCCTTGGACGGAACTTGCCTTCGCGAAAACCAGCGTTGGTTATGAACCCGGTCCGATTTTTATGGGACGCGGTCAGGTGCCGACAATGCTCGACCTCTGGGGGGCAGATACCGAAGGCATTCGCGGACTGGATGAACGCCGTACCGCGCAAGGTTTACAGAAATTTAAAAACCAGCTCTGGGCACTGAATAAATCCACTGGTCAGCCTCTTGATACCGAAGAAGCTGTGCCGCTGAGTTTACGGCAACTCGCTCTGCAAAAAATGGCTGCAGATATTATTCTTCACGCCGAATCAAAGAGCTTGGTCTGCATGGGAGCGCTGGCGCCACTTTTCGGAGCAGCGCTCAAAAGATATTTGCCGGAATTCACTTTAGAAATTCTGCCCGAAACTGAGACCTCCTTCATGTTGAGTCAGGGGCACTAATGCAGTCGAACTGGGCTTACGAAATCACCGAACTATTTTTGCACAACGAAACCAATGCGGCGATACTAACGACCGAAGGCGAGATTATTCATTCGAAATCGGATCTCGGTTTTGAAACGCCGGGATTTAGATCCACCGTCGAAGGTGCGCTGAAGTACATTCACGCAAAACCCGGTGATATTATCGTTTCGAACGATCCCTATTCGGGCGGTAGTTTTTTGCATCGTTATAATTTTCTTTTGGTTCTGAGTCTTCCGGAAATGAATTCCGCAGGTTTTGTATTGTGCGTGCGCAA
>JACMRP010000090.1 GCA_014376325.1 Pseudobdellovibrionaceae bacterium | reverse complement strand
ATTCAACTTGTCGTTGAGTTTCTGAGCGTTCTGGCCGCGAACACGAAAAGCTTTGGCACTTTCATTCATATTTGTAACGGCTTCTTTCGTCACCGGTTGGCCCATGGCCGCACTGGTATTCAAAACGCCGGAGTAATCCTCTAGCAGAGTCGCGAAAGTATCGTGATTGCTCACGAGACTTTGCGTGATGCTCGCGCGGGCCTTCTGCATCGCCTTCAGATCGTTCGTCACTTCATTGCAGTCGCTAGAAGCGAACGCCGAAGTCGACAACAATATCATTACGAAAGCACTTATAAGTTTTGTCATATCTAAGAACTCCTACTTTATTTCATCGACTTGATAGGATGAGCTTAAGCAAGAGGCCTGCCATGTTTTGGGGAGATGAGGCGGACTATAGCCGCCCTGAGAGATGAATCAGACTAGATTTTAAGAAATTTTTCAAACTCGTCTTTGGATTCGCCAGTGGTGTAAGGCATCAACAAACGGGTCAGATGGCGCTTTCCACGCTCGATGCTACGCTTGCCGGAACTCTTTTCGGCGCTTTCGAAAAACTGCAAGAAGGTGGTCGCCATCGCAAGCAGTGATTCAGAGATATATTCCATCTCGTCCTGCTTTTTGATCTCGATCATTTTGCCTTCTCGCACCCAACGACGGTAAAGGATGTCCATCAGTAACATCATTTTTCCGATATGCGTGCGCCACATTTTCGCGAGCGCTGAGTCTTTACGACGAAGGGAATACATTTCGCGATGGAAGAAACGGTACTTCCAATAGAGTTCAAAATTTTCTTCGATAAATTCCAACGGACTCTTTGAAACCTTTTTCGGGATTCTCCAAACTTGGTAAGTTTCTGCAGTCATACGTTTAAACAATTCTGTCAGAATTTCTTCTTTGTTGTCGTAGTGAAAATAAAGATTTCCTGGACTGATTTCCATCGCTTTCGCGATATGATTGGTGGTCACAGAAACCACGCCAGATCTGTTGAACAAGTCGATGGAGGTCAGAAGGATGCGCTCTTTGGTCTTCATGGGGCTCTGATATTATTTTTTTTTCCATGTGTCACTAGCTTTCCAGGCTAAAAGCCTAGATATCGTTTTTAACCTCAGAATGAGGCGCAGGCCTTGTTCGAATCAAAAAGTTGATGTTAGACTGACTGAATGACGATGAAAAAAAAGACACGCTCTGTGAATTATGCGACGCCAGACAGGTCAACGCATAAGGTTAAGTGGCTAAAATTCCTACTCATTCCTGGCGCTCTCGTTTTCTGTGCGTTCCTGTTCTTCCGCCCCCCCCCGACCGAGGAAGTCGTGAAAGAAGAGAAGGTAAAATCTCAGCTCGACCACCGAGTCGATATCTCAAAAATTATTGGCGAATCTATTCGTGCAAACAAATTTATCGATACCTCCGACATGCAATGGGATGGCAAAAACGTTAAAGGAAAGTTCAATCTGACGATTGATAAAAATATGCAGAAAGAGGCTGAAAAACTCTTGAAGCAATACAAGCCTGATTACGCCGCGATCTTCATGATGGACGCAACGACCGGCAGAGTTCTCGCGATGACCAGTTTTCAAAAAGACGATCCCAACGCTTCCAACTGGAATTTAAAATCCAACTTTCCGGCAGCTTCGGTCTTTAAAGTAATTACCGCCACCGCAGCGGTGGATAAAGCCGGGATTTCTCCGCAACACAAAATCAACTTCAACGGCGGAAACTACACTCTCTACCGCAAAAATGTGATGTCGGACAAAGTGAACAAATGGACCCGCGCGATCACTCTGAAAGACGCCTTCGCGCGCTCTATCAATACCGCGTTCGGAAGACTGAGCCTAGAAACGCTTCACCCGATCGATATCAATGACTACGCTTCCCGTTTCATGTTCAATCAAGAGATTCCGTCCGACTTTCCGGTTGAAATGGGCGTCGCTTACATTCCGCCAGAGCGTGGGTTTGAATTGACTGAAGTAGCATCGGGTTACAACAAGACAAGCCGCATGAGCCCCGTGCAGGGCGCGATGATCGCGGCCGCGGTCGCGAACAAAGGCAAAATGATGGTTCCGTATATCGTCGATTCTATCAACGACGACCAGGGCAACTTAGTTTACAAAGCGGAGTCGTTGGACAATGGACAGATAATGACTGCGGAATCTGCAGAAAAAGTTCGTGAGCTTATGGAAGGCACCGTGACCTCCGGGACCTCTCGCAAATCTTTCCGCTCCCTCGTAAAAAACAAAAAGTTCAAGACAATCCAGATGGGCGGCAAAACCGGTCACCTAACTGCAGAAAATCCGCGCGGACGTGTAGATTGGTTCGTTGGTTACGCGATGGATGATACAACCAAGATCGCGATCGCGGCGGTTTCCATTAACAAAGAAAAGTGGACCGTTAAGTCTGCAGAGCTTGGACAGAATATGTTCAAACGCTACTTCGGGCCGATCATTCAAGAGCGGATTATTTCTTCACAGTCTAATTAAAAACTGGTCACCTTTGCTGTTGATAAATAAGAATATTATCAACAGGTTATTCGTTAATCGACGGCACCACACATCCTAACTGCTAAGATCTTCAGAGGCGTGATGCCGCGGAAGAAGCGGGGAATGGGGCAGTGCCCCTTTCAGGCAGGAAGCCTGTTTGCAGTGACTCTGTAATCAAAGAAAACCTACCGACTCGGATTCTGGATCAGAATCAAATTATGATAGAAAACATAGAGCGAAATATGCGCCGCAAGTTTTGCCGGATCCTTCGTGGTGTTCCAGATTCGCCGGAAGAGCCGCAATGACTGCAAGATAATTCCATTCGGGAGATAACAGTGCATAGACCCTGCCATCAACACCAAAGGGGACCAGTTTCTCACTAGTTCGATTCCGAACCGGGCTTGATCTTCGTGTGCGTGATTTCGATGGGCGTTACGTTCACGACTTCAGCATCGCGCTCTTGAGGCTGATCATCTCGCGGAAATACGAAGCCACTAGGCGCCCTACGAGGTCCGCCACCAAATGGGCCGCTGGGGCCGGCTCCCCCGAACTTCACAAACGTAAACGCGCTCTTCGAAATCTTTTTGAAGATGTAAGTTTTAAAAATGAAAATCGAAAAATGTCTAACTCCGGGAACTATCAAAAATATCGCAAGCAGTCTTGGCGTCGCGAGCGGCACGATCAGAAGCACGCTGCCGACTAGCATGGCGGCGCCGTTCAGGATTTGATCGCTTGGCAGCTGACCGGGACGCATTCCGCCCTGAAGTGTGGCGACAAGCTTACGGCCCAACATCGAAAATATTATGATTCCCAGAAAACTTGGGGCCGCGTAGATAAATAGGATATCCCAAAAATCATAGAAGTGCGTGATCGTGGTGAAGGCGAGAACTTCTAAAATTATGAATACGAATGGCAGCAAAAACATAAAACTCCTAAATCTTCAGTGTAGCGACGACCGGGCAATGATCTGAGCCCTGTACGTCGTCCAGAATATCAGCGGAGACAACGGATTTTTCCAATCCCTTCGTCACGCAGATGTAATCGATACGCCAACCGCGATTCGATATCCGAGCTAGTTCACGGTAAGACCACCAAGAATATCTTTGCGGCTCCGGATGAAACATGCGGAACGTATCTGTGAATCCAAGATCTAAAAACGAATCAAACCATTCGCGTTCTTCTGGTAAAAAGCCACTTTCTTTCGAAAGTCGCACCGGATCATGAACGTCTATTGGCTTATGCGCCACATTGTAGTCTCCGACGACGATCAGCTGTTTGCCTTTTTTGATTTTTTCTTTCAGGTGCGCATTCAAATCTTTCAGAAACTTTTGTTTAAAATCGTGACGGACATCTCCAGAGCCTCCGTTAGGAAAATAAATATTATAAAGTTCGAAAGCGCCATGGTCGGTATTGATGATGCGTCCTTCAGAAGAATACTCTAACTGTCCCCAACCGATATTGTTCTGCTTCGGCTCTTGGTCGGTAAAAGTCGCAACTCCTGAATAACCCTTTTTTGTGGCCGAAGACCAATAGAAGTGTTTGTAACCAAGATGCTTAGCTTCGTCTTCAACTTGATCGATGTGTGCTTTTGTTTCTTGCACGCAAAAAATATCGGGCTTTTCTTTTTTGACGAAATCGGTCAGGCCTTTTTTGTGGCAGGCGCGGATCCCATTTAAGTTCCAAGAGACGATTTTCACGACGGACCTCCCCACGGCTTGCATCTGGAAAAAGTTGAAGCAACAATAGGGTTTCGCAACCACCGGACCAAGCGTTAACGTTCAGCATTAATGAGATTAGGAGCCCGCGATGCCGTCCTACATGCCCATGATCGATCAGCCAGCCCCCCAATTTACCACGCAAGCCGTCTGCGATGCGGGAGAGATCAAAACCTTGTCCCTTGCAGAAATGAAGGGCCAGTGGGTCGTTCTGTTTTTTTATCCTTTAGATTTTACTTTCGTCTGCCCGACGGAGCTCACTCAGTTTCGTGAATTTTTGCCTGAGTTTAAAAAAGCGAATGCCGTCATCATCGGAGCAAGTGTCGACTCCGTTCATTCTCATAAACGCTGGTTGCGCGACGACTTGGGCAATCTCGGTTATCCGCTGATCGCGGATCTAACTAAAAGAATTTCTCGCGATTACGGAGTTCTAATCGAAGATCGCGGAATCGCCACGCGCGGGACATTCATTATCGATCCAGAGCAAAAAATCCAATACATGGGCATTCACAACACTTCGATCGGCCGTGATGCGAAAGAAATTTTACGTGTCGTCTTGGCACTTCAGTCTGGCGAGCTTTGCCAAGCGGGCTGGAACAAAGGCGATCAGCACCTACTGACGATCAAATAATGAGTCCTAAAAATAAATTTTTAGCTCACCTTAAGGCCACATTACCAGGTTTGAAAAACAAACCCGAAATTGATAATTTAATTTCGGATAATCTGCTTTCGCCGTTCACGGTCGAACTACCAAAAAGTGTTTTGAAGGAAGCGCAAGACTCGGTCGCTTTACTTTTCGGACTTCGTCAAATGCCCGAATATCAAAAATTCTATCAAGCCGATTTAGAACATCTTCAGATCGCAGATCCCGGTAACAAATCGATCGCCATGAGCTACGATTTTCATGTGAATCCCAATAATCGTTTAAAATTAATCGAAGTAAATACGAATGCTTCTTTCTTGGCGCTCGGTTACGAAATGTACCGGGCACGCGAGGTGACTTTGCCGGTCTCCGATTTTTCAATACAAGAAATCCGGCGCGATATTGAAACAGAAATAAAACTGCAAGGAAAGTCTACTGCTAAGGGATTCAGGATCGCGACGATCGACGATCATCCGGAGCAACAGCGGCTCTATGTGGAATTTCTGGTCTACGATGAGTATTTTAAATCGTGGGGTTGGGATTCAAAAATCTCTGACTTCCGCAGCGTCGACATTTCGGCCGCGGATTTTATCTACAATCGCTATACAGATTTTTTATTACAAGAAGTCGAAAGCGCTGCGCTTAAAGAAAATTTCGACTCGCGCGGCGTGTGCCTTTCTCCGAATCCTTACGAATACTTTTTATTAGCCGACAAACAGCGCATGATTGATTGGTCCCAACCGGACAACCTGGATACTTGGGGCGTCAGCGCTGCCGAACGCGAATTATTGTCATCGGTCGTTCCCGCATGCATGGACATTAATAGTGAACTCCAAGAAGACGTCTGGGCAAAGCGTAAGACACTGTTCTTCAAACCGAAACGTGCCTTTGGCTCAAAGCAGTCCTTCCGTGGCGCTTCGATCAGCCGAAAAGCCTTCAACGAAATTATTGGCCACGAATTCATCGCGCAAGAGTACATTCCAGCACCTGAAATAGTTTTCGAAACTGCCGACGGTCCGCAGAGTTTTAAATACGATCTTCGTTGTTATGCTTATCAAGGACGTTTGCAACTTGTCGTAGCTCGGCTTTACCAAGGACAGGTCACAAACTTGCGGACGCTCTATGGTGGGTTTGCGTGCGTACAATTTGTTTAGAAGTTTTTAACGACATCGTATTTGACGGAGAGGTATTGAACCAATCCCCCCTCGTCTTTAGAAATTACCACTTCGTATTGGTCGGGACTAAGTTGGTAAATGCGATAGTTACCACCAAACTGCAGAACATTTTTTTCTAAGCTCTCATTTTCTGAAAAGGCCAGACTTCGCTGATTCCAGACAGAAAAACCACGCTTGTCGGTCAGCATCTGAAATTGCCAGAGACTCTGTCCCACTTTTTTAGCAAGGGTAGTGTCGATCAATGTCGGTGCGAACAACGCAAACCGACCGCTCTCTGGCGTTTTAGAAGAGCCGCAAATAATTTTTGATTTCTCTTTAGCGCTTGCGGATCTGAAAGACTGATAAGAGTGGATTCGAACATCGCCGCCATTGGATTTCGATTCGATGTAATAATCTGACTCGCTTGCAACCAGGACTAGCTTCGGAAGTTTTTCAAACCCACCTAAAATTTGCGGTCGTACTTCCGTGATAAACTCAGGCCGTCCGTCGCACGTCGGGGCCTCTGCGAAATTTAATTTCACGAGGGTGCTCAGGTCTTCTTTGCGCTCCGCCTGGGTAATGGCGGCGGAAAGCACGATGGTTCCGAAGATTGCTAGAAACACTGATTTCACGATAAATACCTCCGACCCCAAGCTTATCGTTCGTTTGAAAGGCCGACTAAAGGTGAGAACAACGCCTAATTTAGGAAAAAAACGTTCTGGTTCATTTTGTTTAACGCGTAAGATAACAATATGATCACCTCGTGGACGTTAAATTTCGATTTCGAAAGTTTTGGCACTCACTCCAGACTCTTGTCTAGAATGTCCACGTCTCATTTAAGTACATGGAACATCAGCCGATATAAGAGAAGGCTCCGGCCTCACTACAAAGGACTGATATAGCAATGCGGACGAAAAACGCGGTTACCAAAAGATCGATCGAAGCAGAGAGTTTCTACTCTTCTTTTGGTAAACTGAACGGCGAACATCCTTGGATGGAAGAAGTCCCCGAAGGTTACGTCGCTTACCGTGTTCGCAAATTGAGTTCTGGAAAAGTTGCTTACTTTAATTTTGTACTCGCAAAAGAAATGGGTTTGATCGATGCCCAACATCCTCACCAAATGACGGATGAGTTGGAGGCAAAACTTGTTGAAACATTCGCGATACAGATCATCAACGAATACGACGAGCTTACTAAAAAAAGAATTCCGCAAGATAGCATTTTGCCAAATAAATTTATGGCGACTCGCTACTTGCAATTACAGCACTCCAACAAACAAGGCAAAACATCCGGCGACGGACGTGGTATCTGGAACGGCACAGTTCAGAGCCGCGGAGTCACTTGGGACGTCTCTAGCCGTGGGACCGGCGTTACTTGCTTAGCGCCCGGCGCGGTCGAAGCCAATCGCCCGCTGAAGACAGGTGGGACCGAATTCGGTTACGGCTGCGGTCTTGCTGAAATTGATGAGTTACTCGGCGCAGCAATCATGGCCGAAATTATGCACCTACAAGGAATCCAAACGGAACGCGTTTTATGCGTCCTAGACCTGGGCAAGGGTTACGGAATTGGCGTACGAGCCGCGCAGAATTTAATCAGACCTGCGCATTTATTTTTGTATCTGAAACAAGAGCGTCATAAAGAACTTAAGGCCGCAACGGACTATTTTTT
>JACMRP010000089.1 GCA_014376325.1 Pseudobdellovibrionaceae bacterium | reverse complement strand
TTTGCGTTCGCACTCATCGGCCAAAGTTTTGTCAAAATCAGCCCGTGGGACCTGCCAAGTCCAAGTTTCGCCAGCCGTGTGGGCCTCAGAAAAGTTAATATCAAAGACTTCCACAGGTCCCCGGTCGTGCCGGACGAACTTCGCGCCGAACTTTTGCTGGAATCCTTGTTTTTGCACGGAATCGTAGAGCCCAGCCGATTTCAAGGCTTCCATACATCGGGGTAAGAGACTTTCGCCGATCACGAAACGAGGGAACCTCAGTTTTTCAACCATCAGGACGCTGAAACCGGCTTGCCGAATCATGGCCGCAGCGATGCTTCCCGCAGGACCGGCACCTATGACTAAAACATCCACTGTTTTCATCGAATGAGGATATGTTCGGGAGGGTTTTATGTCATTAGCAAAAGCCACAAGGGTTGAAAAGTTTTCTAGCAGATCGGGACGCCCCCGGGACAGCTTGCCGCCGCCCCCGAATTCACCTATGAACTCCGCAGTTGATCACAATTTTTAGGAGTACCTTCCAATGCGCAGTCTAGCATTTGCCGTTTTATCGCTTTATGTTTCCATCACGTTTGCTCAGTCCAATGCAGCTCCAGAAATGAGCATTTTTAAAAATCCACTCGCGATGACGGTCACTCAAGTCCTTGCCGGTCCGGAACACGAGATCACGAGCACCGATTACGTAAACCTCATCCCTTCCCGTAGCAAAACTCCGCTGCTCGAAAAAAGTGGCCTGCTGCGATTCACCTACACGTTACAGACTGACGTTACCGCGCCTTTAGTTTTTGTGATCCCGGGCACCGGCGGAAATGCAAATTCTCAAAGCGCGAAGTTTATTGCCGAACAGCTTTTTGCAATGGGTTACCAAACCGTCATCGTCGACAATCCTTTCTCTTGGAACTTCGTGGTTGCGGGCAGCGTTTCGACTCTTCCAGGATACCCTCCACAAGACGCGCAAGACCTTTACAAGGCGCTTCAGGCCGTGAACGCACGTTTGGCCGCTACTCATAAGATCAACCCAAAGGCTTACTCTTTGATCGGGTCTTCACTAGGGGGTTTAGATACACTTTTCTTGAACAAGCTCGATCGTCAGTTCCATTTCGAAAAGATTCTGTTAATCAACCCGCCACTGGACATGATCTACGCCGTAAAACAATTAGATCGTTTGTTTGCAGAAGGCGATCAGTTGACCCCTGCCCGCAAGGGAGAAGTTTTCAACCAAACTTTAGACGTTGCTTCAACCCTGCTGAACAGAGTGGATTCACTTCGGGATCGCGCCTTCATGCAGAGTGCTTTTGATAAACTCGGGTTTTCGGATCGTGACATGTCTTATTTGATTGGCTGGAACTTCCGCAGCAGTCTGCGCGATATCATTTTCGCTAGCCAGCAGATTCACGACACCGGGATTCTTAAAATTCCTGCAACGAAGTATCGTCGAAATGCCCGCATCGAAGAAGCTTACGGATTCTCCTTCACGGACTATTTGAAGACATTTGTTTTCCCGAACGTGCTAAAGGGAAAATCAACCGTTGCCGCAGCTAGCTTTACTTTGGAAGATATGAATCATGAAGCGAGCATCTATCAGTTCGCGGAAGAAATTCGTAACAACAAAAACATCTACATCATCCATAGCGAAGACGATTTCTTGCTGAAACAAGGCGACATTCAGTGGATGAAATCGAACTTTGGATCGCGCGCGACGCTGTTTCCGTATGGCGGACATTGCGGGTCGATGAATTTTTCAGAATTCACCGAGCAGCTAAAAGTAATATTTAAAAAGTAATCAACCAGTCGTCATCATCCCGCTGGAAATTCCAGCGACGGTGACCCGCAATAGATGCACATCCTGGTTTTTCATAGCCAGGATTTGCAGCAAGTTCAGCGGATGAATCATCGGCGATCGCAGCTGGATGCTTTCGGCCAACCAAGGTCGCCATCCAATCAAATCTTTCGAACCAACAATCGCCCGCGCGCATTTTAAGGTTCTTTGGTATTCGTCCGAAAACTCCTGCCACGAATTTTGTTTTTCTTCCGCGCTGAGCGAACTCTGATCCAAATACAACTTCCAGATAGCGAGTTCTACTTTAACGAGAGTGAATCCAAGCGCTTTGACGTAGGTTCGAAATACCGGATGATTTTTGTAGGCCCTCTTAAGCGCGATTCGTTCTGACGCTGTTGATTCTTGCCACGCGCTCCCAACGCCCCACCAAACCGGAAACAGTATGCGCGTCTGGGTCCAACACAAAATCCATGGAATCGCCCGCAGACCCGCGACCGAGACGGTCTTCGATCGCTTCGAAGGCCGAGAACCGATCTTGATCAAATTCAAAAAACTGTAGGGCGTGGCCTTTTGAACCGTCGTCAAAAAACTCTCCGACTTCACTTGCTCTTGATAATGTTTCGCGACTCGGCCCGCAAAATTATCGACTGCACCCGATTTCGGCAGACGTCGTCGCTCCGCCTTTCGCCACTGCCCTGCATGTTCCGTAATTTTTGCGAGCTGCCCCCAAGTGATTTCGGGATTCGCCAAACTTCGCTCAACCATTTCGCCCTGAATCGTGACCTTGTAGTTTTTTAGCGCGCCTGCGGACCACCACGATGTCTGCTCTTCGATCGAGCCCCCGCCCCGGTCCACACTTCCGCCGGACCCTTGAAAGAAAACGGGAGTCACGAGACGGGACTTACAGAATTTATCGAGAGCGTACATAGTTTCTGCCACCTTCATCCGGCTCGGAAGAACTCCGCTTTCTTTCGAGCTATCCGAATAACCGAGCATGATTTCGAGTGAGTTGTTCCAATATTTTTTTAGTGCCGACTTCAACTGAGGGTCCGCTAACATCTGACCAACAATTTCGACCCCCATGTCTTGGGCCCGCGCTTGTTCAAAGAGCGGTACGATCGGCAAACAGATCTTGCCAAAATTCTGACGCACCAACCGGGCGGCGGCACGAATGTGGTCGATACTTTCGGCCATGCTGATGATAAATTCGCGA
>JACMRP010000088.1 GCA_014376325.1 Pseudobdellovibrionaceae bacterium | reverse complement strand
GCATGATGAGACGCTGTGGAATTTATATCAGAGTATCAACGGAAGAGCAGGCAAGAATCGTCGACGGCTCCTTGGTCTCGCAAAAGAATCGCCTCATCGAATATGTAGAACATCAAAAAAAGCTTCATCCGAATTGGGGATCGATCATTGATTTTTATTGTGACGAGGGCAGATCCGCAAAGGACATGAACCGTCCCGAGTTCAGACGGATGCTCGCTGATGTGCAAAGCGGGCGAATTAATTTGCTGATTGCGACAGAGCTCTCACGGCTATCCAGGAACATTCGAGATTTCTGCGACATCTGGGATCTGTTGAAAAAGCACAGCTCAAGTTTCATTACGCTCCGTGAATCGTTTGATACCACGACCGCCAGTGGCGAGATGATGGTTTTTAACCTGATCAATTATGCCCAATACGAACGAAAGCAGACGGCTGAAAGAATTTCTGCGAACTGGCTTTCGCGATCAAAGCGCGGCCTGTGGAACGGCGGAAGCATCCCGCTGGGGTTTGATAGAAATCCCAAAAACAAGGGCGAGCTTTTAGTGAACGAAGATGAAGCTAAAACGGTGCAGAAGATATTCGAGATCTTCCTTGAAGAGGGTTCGGTCCGAAAGACCCAGATTAAATTAATTGAAGGTGGTATTTTCAATAAACGATATACCAACAAGCATGGCCTCGAAAAGGGCGGCAACATTTTTACCGTGGATACTTTGCAGAGCTTGTTAACAACAAAGGCGTATATCGCAAAAAGAGATGTTCTGCACAGAGACGGCAGCAGAGACGAAGTCCCGGCAAACTGGAAGGCGATTGTCTCTGAAGAGATTTTCAGTAAAGTCCAAGAACGGCTCCATAAGAACAAAAACAAATACAAACCCGATGAATGGAAGAGCCACGCATTCCCTTTAACTGAAATGGTTCAGTGCGGGGAATGCGGAAAGTCCCTAGGCGGAAAATCAGGAACCGGCAGGATCCAAAAGCATTTCTACTACGGCCAGGCCCAGATCAAAAATCCGTTAGCTACGCACTTAAAACCAAAATGCCAAATAAAAAACGTGCGCGCGCCAAGGCTCGAAGAAATCGTCCTAAATTCCTTGAAGCAACTTTTGCTAGAACCTGGCCTCATTGAAAAATGGATTCGGATATACAAAGAAAAAACCGTGAGCGATCTTCCAGAAGTGCAATCAAGACAGAAGCAAATGGACACAGAAATCCAAACCACCGGCAAGAGGATCACGAATCTGGTGCAAAGAGTGGCGGACTTACCGGCAGAATTGTCAGCAGATGTATTTTATGACCAGATCAAACAAATGAACCAAAAGCTCCTTGACCTTCGCCAGGCGAAAGAAAAGTTAAGGTCCCAGTCGACGGATTTACTGGCCCAAGAGATCGATGGGAAGGGTTTAGCCCAAAGAATCAAAGCGGCTATCGAGAAGCTCGAGTCATCACCCGCTGAAAAACAACGCCCGATCTATGCAAATTTAGTGAAGTTCGTCGAGATCCATCCCACTAAAATCAAATTGGGCCTCTACGCACCTAGTAACGAACAATACAAAGCGACCGGAACGGACGGAGCCCCTTCAGCCGGAAACCAAACTCAAAATTTAAAAGAAAATAAAAAAGAAGCGACCGTGCATCCCCTCAGCCCGAACCACCGTGCGGGTTCGAGTACTGTTGGGAATGGTGCGCGAGGGGGGACTTGAACCCCCACGCTTGCGCATACGCCCCTCAAACGTACGTGTCTACCATTCCACCACTCGCGCGCACCATTAAGACTTGATTCAGAACAGAGGGACCTCGTTTAAATCATATTTTCGCGGAACGAGTCAAGCTTCGCCCGGTGACTGACAGGAAGAATGGTCCAGGTTTTCAAATTTTTTGCCTAAAATTTAAGCCATCTACTAACCTAAAGGAGTGGCTCTAGAGTCATACAAACAGAGAGGCAAGGATGCTTCTCAGACGGGGTGAGGGGGGAGCTAGGATGGCGACACACCCCTTCCGTCACATGGAGGTGACCGATGACCGAGATGCAAATGTTGTTTCTATTTTGTGTTTTTTATTCTGGTGCGGTCACCCTGGTGATCTGGGCGAATCTCGTCAGTCAGCAACGGCAGGAAGCCCGCGCTGAGAATGAGTCTGCTCCAGAGCGTAAATACGGTTAGCTCCAAGATTTGATTCAAATTATATTCATGGGGTTTCTTAAGGGTTTGGTGGTTCCCCTTAAGAAACCGATGCGGGGCTTGCGCCCCGCATTTTTTTTGTGCTAAAGCCTTCTGATGAAATTAGCGGATTTGAATTTTGAGTACCCCGAAAGCCTCGTCGCCACCGTACCCTCGATCCCGACACGCGTGATGAGAGTGGAAGTCGCGGCCCGCTCGCCAGGACCCGCGCCCGAAGAAATCACTCTTCAAAAATTACTTGAGCTTATTCTCACTAAAGACGTGCTTGTTATTAACAATACAAAAGTGCTGAAGCGCCGGGTGTTTGCTGACGATCTCGAAATCTTGTTTCTTTCGCAAAAATCAGACCTGCAGTGGGAAGTGCTTTTCCCGTCTAAAAAAACCAAGCTCGGCGAAGTGATCGAACTGCCGGCAGGCGTGCGCATGACGCTGGTCGCGAAGGGCCGTCCGCAGTTGGTGGAACTCAGTGAAAAAGTTGAAGAGTCCTACTTCCAAGCTTACGGCGAACTACCGCTGCCCCCATACATCCAAAAGGCCCGCGATCAGCGCCACACGGTGATCGAAGATGAAGCCTGGTACCAAACGCAATGGGCGACTCGGCCCGGAAGTTTTGCGGCACCCACCGCCAGTTTGCATTTTAGCGAAGCCGACATTGAGTCGCTTAGGGCCCGTGGCGTTCAGGTCTTAGAGGTCACACTTCATGTCGGCCTTGGAACTTTTTTGCCGGTCACCGCGAATGATCTAGACGAGCACGATATGCACGAAGAATATGCGGAGATCCCCGCCATGACTTGGGCGGCGCTTTCCGATGTGCGGGAGCGTGGCGGAAAAATCTGGGCCCTCGGCACGACCGCGACCAGGGCGCTGGAATCGGCCGCGAACGGGTTGCTCGAGCGGGATCTTTCCGGAAACCTAAAAGGGTTTACGAAAATTTTGATTCAGCCCCCTTATGAATTTAAACTCGTCGATCGTTTGATGACCAACTTCCATCAACCGGAATCCACCTTGCTTGCATTAGTTTCAGCCTTCGCGGGGCTCGGGGAAGTAAAAGCTTGCTATCAGTGGGCGATTGCGAGAAATTTCCGCCTCTTTTCTTACGGAGATTTATCAGTATGGATCAAGTGAATTTAACAAATTCCGAAATAGGCAAATTCACTCTCCACAAGACCGACGGCAACGCTCGCCGCGGCACTTATACGACGACGCACGGTTCGTTCGAGACGCCGGTTTTTATGGCTGTCGGCACGAAGGCAACGGTCAAAGCGATGACGCCAGAAGAGCTCGTGGAGTGCGGGACCCAGGTCGTTCTCGGCAACACCTACCACTTGCATTTGCGCCCTGGCGAAAAGCTGATCGCGAAAATGGGTGGGCTTCATAAGTTCATGAATTGGAAGGGTCCGATCTTAACGGACTCCGGCGGCTTCCAGGTTTTTTCTTTGTCGCAGCTTCGTAAAATGAGTGAAGAAGGGGTCGAATTCCGCTCTCATTTGGACGGGGCAAAACATTTTATCAGTCCCGAAAAGAGCATGGAAATCCAAATGGATTTGGGCGCGGATATCGTCATGGCCTTTGACGAATGTTTAAAGTATCCAGCGACCGATGACGAAATTAAAAAAAGCATGGACCTGACTCATCGCTGGTTGATTCGTTCAAAGGCCGCGATGGTCAGACCGGAAAGTTTGCTTTTCGGAATCGTGCAGGGTGGACTCAGCATCGAACATCGCAAGTACTCTCTGGATCAGGTGACCAGCGTGGATCTGCCAGGCTACGCGTTGGGGGGCTTCAGCGTGGGTGAGCCCATTCATTTGATGCACGAGATTCTGCCGCACATCGCGCCCAAGATGCCCGCCAATAAACCTAGATATTTGATGGGAGTCGGGACGCCGACCGATTTAATTATTTCGATTGATGCCGGCATAGACATGTTTGACTGCGTCATCCCGACCCGAGTTGCGCGCAACGGAACTTTGTACACGTGGCAAGGAAAGATCAGCATTAAGCGCGTCGAATACAAAGAAGACTCGGGGCCATTAGATCCAGAATGCGATTGTTACACTTGCAAAAATTATTCGCGCGCTTACTTGCGACACATGTTTTTGAGTGGAGAAATCTTGGGGTCGCGTCTGAACACCATTCACAATCTGCATTTTTATATGAAGCTGATGGAGCGAGCTCGCGCTGCTATTGAATCAGGCACATGGGCCGCGTACCGTGACGACTGCCTAACGCGTTTCATTAAAAAAGAACCTTCACTTTAAGCAAAACGACTAAAACATTGATTTCAGTTCCGAATGGTGGTGAATTTTTCCTTTAATTAAGTATGGAGGTTGATTCATGTTTTGGTTGTTTTCAGGAAATCACGCGTTCGCACAGGCAACTGGTGGCGCTTCTAGTCCGTCTGGCTTCGAAATGTTTTTGCCTTTCATCTTCATCTTCGTCATTTTCTATTTCTTGATCATTCGTCCTCAAGCTCGAAAGCAAAAGGACCACCAAAAATTTGTCACTGAACTAAAGCGCGGCGAATCCGTTGTCACCACTAGCGGGATCTTAGGCACGATCGAAGGTATCACGGAAGCTTTCGTTACCCTCGAAATCGCCGATGGCGTTCGCATCAAGATTTTGCGCACGCAGATCTTGTCATCTCAAGCTAAAGCAACCGCTATCGAAGGAAAGAAATAATGGAAAGTTTGCGTCTTCGCTCGATCTTAGCGGTGATTGGTGTGGCCCTCGCGATCGTGTGGGTTACTCCGAACTTGATCAATCTTGAGAACAAATGGTGGCCATCGAAATCTAAATTGAACTACGGCCTGGATATCCAGGGCGGATTGCACTTAGTGATGGGTGTGGATGTTGCCGGCGTTCTGACCGAAAGCACGACTCGTTTGATCGCGAGCTTAAAATCAGAATTCACGAAAGAAAACATCGCGGTCACCGATTTGAAAACGACCAATGCCGAAGCGGGTGAAATCACGATCACCACCGCCAATGCGGAAGCAAAGCAAAAGGCGAAAGAGTATTTGACCAAAAATCACGGCACCAGTTTGCAAGAGATGAGCGACAGCGATAACACATTGGTCGTTCGTTATTTTGACACTTACATCAATGATTACAAACAGCGTGTGATCCAGCAGGCGATCGAAACCATCCGTAATCGTATCGACGAATTTGGAGTGGCAGAACCTTCGATCACTCAACAAGGTGCGAACCGCATCTTGGTACAGCTTCCGGGCATGGCCGATGCCGAGCGCGCGAAAGAACTGATTAACACGACCGCGAAATTGGATTTCATG
>JACMRP010000087.1 GCA_014376325.1 Pseudobdellovibrionaceae bacterium | reverse complement strand
TCATCAATCCGCCCATCGCCGCAAAAATCATCGGCGTCGCCATCCTGACCGCGGCAAATAGCAGTGAACCTATCACCGAAAAAATCACCAAGTTTTCTTCGCTCATGATTTTTTCCTTTTCTTCCAAGTCCAGAGCCCGTGGGAAGCAACGCCCAAAATAATGAGGCTTTGAATTATTTTGGAAAAATCGCGGGTAATGGTTGTCGTTTCCAGATCCAAATCTGTAGCGCCTTTATGAAGCGCGCCCATCAAAAGCGCCGCGAAGATAATTCCGATAGGATTATTTTGTGCAAGCAGCGCAACCGCGATTCCGATGAAACCGTAATCCGCAGAAAAGCCTAGTTTATACTGTCCGTAACTTCCCATAACTTCGCCCAGTGCCACAAATCCGGCAAAGGCCCCGGCGAGCGCCATCGCGGCGATTTTAATTTTCTTTTCAGAGATCCCGGCGCGATTGGCGGCTTCGGGATTGTAGCCGACCGCGCGAAGCTCGTAACCGAAAGTCGTTTTCCACAATAGCACCCAAACGCCAATCGCGACCGCGATGGCGACCAGCAATGCCATACTGACTGGGGTGTCTGGAAACATTTGGGCAAAGGCGTCGTGTGGTTTTAACTGATAACCTGCGCCGACGACGGCGCTTTCAGGATTTTGAGAATTTGGATTAGGAATCACGTGCAGCGCAAACCAGCTGGCAAGTCCAGCAGCGATGAAGTTCAGCATAATGGTCACGATCACTTCATGACTGCCGCGATAGGCACGTAACCAGCCCGCGATCGCTCCCCACAATGCACCCGCAATCAAGGCGGCGACCAGCGCCAAAAGCGGAGCTAACGGAAACGGCACGTTTGGCAGCAACACACCGACCGCGGCAGCCGTTAAGGTTGCCATCGTCAGCTGTCCTTCGGCACCGATATTAAATAATCCAGCGTGAAACGCGATGGCGACCGACAGCCCACAAAAAATTAACGGCGTCGTATAAAACAAAGTCAGTCCCAAATCATACATGGAACCAAACGCACTGTTATAAAGTATTCCCGCAACGTGAAACGGATTTTCGCCTGCAAGCAGCGTCAGCGAAAGCGCAAGCACTAGACCCAGAAAGAATCCGGCGAAAGTTTTAATCACGCGTGACCGCCCATCGAAGCTCCAATAGCGACCTCGTCAAAACCTTGGGTACGCTGAAACTCGGCGACAATCGCGCCTTTGAACAGAACTAAAATTCTGTCAGACAAAGTCATCAATTCTTCCAGTTCTGAAGAAACCAACAAGACCCCGGCGCCGCGATCGCGGGCCAGCATTAATTGCTCATGAATAAACTCGATTGCGCCGATATCCACGCCGCGGGTCGGTTTAGCTGCAAGAATAAATTTCGGGTTGTGTTGGAGTTCACGAGCCACGACCAGCTTCTGCTGATTACCTCCAGACATAGAGCCAACGGCCTTCTGCACATCCAATGGCCGGACATCAAATTTCTCCATGGCCGATTTTGTTTTTGCGAAGATCTGCGCGAAATTTAAAAAACCTTTTCGCGAATACTCCACTGAGTTCTGATAACCCAAGATAAAATTTTCGAATGCCGGACGATCTGCCATGACGCCGAATCTTAAGCGATCTTCGGGAAACGCGGCTAGACCCAACGACTTAATTTTTTCGGTCGAAAGATGTTTGCTGGAAACGGAGTCGATTTCGATTGTGCCCGATAGATTGAGCGATCGCGGATCCAGGATGGATTGAATTAATAAATCCTGACCATTGCCTTCGACTCCCGCGATTCCGACAATTTCACCAGGCCCTACTGAAAAGTTGATGTTATTGAGCGATCCGTGGCGATCCACGACGGCTAGATTTTTGATGCCAAGGACTGTCCCTGATTCCGCAACGGCATTTCTAACTCGTAGGTTCAAATCTCGAATTTTTCGTCCCACCATATTTTCAGCGAGATCTTCTATCGACGTATTAGAAATCAATTTTTGAGTGACGACGGTTCCCGCACGCAAAACCGTCACGCTGTCGGCAACCGCCAGGACTTCTTTCAATTTATGCGTGATCACGATCACGGTGCGTCCCTCAGCCTTCAGCTTGCGAAGATTCCGAAACAGATCTTCGGTTTCTTGCGGAGTTAAAACTGCGGTGGGCTCGTCCAATATAATAATCTTAGAATCAATCGCAAGAATTTTTAGGATCTCGATTCGCTGCTGAGTCCCTACGGAAAGTCTTCCGACAGCGGTGTCCCATTCAATGTGAAACTGGTATTGACTAGCGAGCGCTTGCAATCGCTGACGGTGTTCAGATCTTTTTAAATTCTGAAATGCCTTAGAGTGTTTTAAAAATAATAAAATATTGTCCAATGCTGAAAGTGTTTCCGCCAGCATAAAGTGCTGGTGGACCATTCCGATGCCGAGGTCCATCGCATCGGTGGGCGACTTAAATTGCACATCGCGACCGTGAACTCGCAACTGACCTTGGTTGGGCGGGTACAGGCCGAACAACACATTCATCGAAGTCGATTTGCCTGCACCATTTTCACCAACGATCGCGTGAATCTCGCCTGCAGCAATAGTAAAATTCAGGTCTTGCACCGAAATGCAGTCACCGAACCACTTATGCACGCTTACGAATTCAACCGCCGCGACCGAAGAGGCCATGATAGTTATTTACCCTGCTTGTAATAATCAGGAACTTTGATTTTGCCAGATAAAATCTGGGACTTGATATCGTCTAATTTTTTTGTCACGTCGGGGGTCATTAACTTTTCGTTGTACTGATCGACGGCGTAATCAATGCCTTTATCTTTAAATCCGTAGCGAACTACACCGGCCGAAAACTTTCCGTCTTTGGTGTCTTTAATTGTATTAAATACCGCGACGTCTACGCGTTTCATCATACTTGTTAAAATCGAACCAGGCTTTATCCAGTTTTGATTCGAATCCACACCGATACCGAACTTCTTTTTTTCTTCGATGGCATCGAAGGCCCCTGAACCGGATGCTCCCGCGGCAACGAAAATAATATCAACGCCGGAGTTGATTTGTGAAAGTGCTAGTTCTTTAGCTTTTGCAGGATTGTTCCAGGCCTCACCGGTCACGCCGATAAAATTGTTTACCACTTTAATTTTAGGGCTAATGTACTTCGCGCCGGCTTCGTATCCCATGCTGAATCTGCGAATCAGTGGGATGTCCATTCCGCCAATGAACCCAACTTGCCCGGTCTTAGATTTCATAGCGGCGAGTGCCCCAACAACGAAAGAACCTTCATGCTCTTCAAACATGAGCGAGCGAACATTCGGTGCGGTGATTTCGCCATCAACGATCGCGAACTTGACGTTAGGGAACTGGGCCGCGATTTTTTTAATCGCTTCGGTTTGCGCAAATCCGACGCCGATGATTAAGTCGAAACTCTTACGCGCGAACGCACGGTGCAAATTCTCGAGAGCGGTGACGTCCGTCGCTTCGACGTACTTCAGTTCAATTTTTAAATCTTTCTCTGCTTTTTTTGCGCCTTCGTAGGCGGCAGAGTTAAAAGATTTATCGTCTTTTCCGCCCTTGTCGAGAACTAGACCCACCTTCAGTTCGGCGCCAAGACCGGCACAAGCAAAGGCCAAAATGGAAGAAAAAATCAGACTTGCGAAGAAGCTTCTAAACATTGTTAAACTCCTGATATTACTCAAAAAGTATGTCAATTAACTGTGGGAATCTAGGTCACGTGCCTCGGGGTGTCAAGGTCAATTGTCGTCGAATCCTCACAGGAAATTCTTTGAGTCCGCGTGGTGTTTGCAAAGGGTGCGAGCTAACAATAACGGATGAGAGTTTACATGTATGTAGACACTATTGGTTAAACACAAGCATTGGAGGTTTGCGATGCAAACTCACACAGTTCTAAATGCCGGCTCAGTTGGAGTATTACACAGTAACGTTGGAAGCATGCGAGGGGGCCACGAATCGAATGCGACGGTTCCCCACGGAACCCCTCAGGGTTCAGAGCTTCCATACGAAGTTATTCAGCTCAAAGAGGGCGACGTACTGTACAAGGAAGGCGATTTTCCAAAAGGACTTTTTTACGTTCACAGTGGCTCCGTCAAAGTTGTGGTGAATCGCAATCTGACCCGGGGCCGAACAACTTCGCCGGAGTACGTCACTAAATTGGTTTCACCGGGCGAATTCTTTGGCTACAAAGCTTTGGTCCGCGGAACTCCTTCAAGCTCGATGGCAAAAGCGATCAAGTCGACGACTGTATGGCTCTACCCCAAGGACGTTGTCCTCAACGGATTGCAGCAGGCCACACCTCTTTTGAAAATGCTTTTGCAACAAGCAGTCAGTGATATCGAAGGCTACGAAATTACGAATCAACTTCATTATCTAGCTTCGGTGCAGGAGCGGATTGCGTACCAGTTAGTCGTACTGGCAGAAAAGTTCGGTGTTCAGACTCCGAACGGAATTTCGCTGAATTTGAAGCTTACGCGCAACGAATTCGCGCAGCTTGCAAGCACGATCAACGAATCTTTGTCTCGGCACCTGACTGAGTTTAAGAACGAGGGCATGATCGACTTGAACGGTAAAGAAATCATCATCAA
This sequence comes from Pseudobdellovibrionaceae bacterium, assembly GCA_014376325.1. Next base: position 1,570 of record JACMRP010000087.1, on the reverse strand, counting down.
AGACCTGAAAGGTCTGATGTCGAAATCTGGAAACTTCAAAGTTTAGTATTTTAATTTTTTAAAACTGCGGTCCTCTTAAGGGCAGGCAGTCTGAGGCTGGCGATTAAGATTCTAAAATCTTGGTACCCAGCCTTAATTTTTTTAAAGACCAAAATTCTTGCCGGCTCCGCGGGCAGGCAGTACGCAGAGTCCCGCTTCTACGGGACGTTGGAATATTTCGACGGCGCCTTGAGGGATCGCGTCTTGTCTGCCGAACAGCTGATACTGACCGTCTAACGTCACTACGACCATGTCGGTCGCGTTTCGGCGTTGCGCACCTGTCACCAGCGATATCGGATCGTACGGAGTTATGAATCGCACTTGCATCGTCGTGCCCACCAGGATCCCGCCGGCAGAAAGTACTTGTTGAATGTGCGGTGGCGGGTTCTTCCATTCGCGCGGAACAAAACAACCCCGCTGCGTCGGCATAAAGCCAAAGCCGTTCAGGCTGATTGGTCCGGGACCCCAGTTTTGCGACCGCGTAATCTTAGAAATAATCTGCGAACGGGTCAGTGCTTTGTCCGAAACGGATTTTAGCAGAGCGACACCCGCCGCAACGATAGCGGTTGCATTCGAGCTTCCACGGAATTCCGAACCGCCCTGCAGAACCATTGAAGAGGGTGCTAGCACATCGGGCTTCCCGAGACTTGCAGAAATCGAACTGCGATCCGAATCGGAGGCGCCCACCGTAATGACCGAAGGATTGTCGGCAGGATTTAATAAAGATTCGGTTTTAGATCGTGAAGGCATCGTGATGTTTTCGCCATCAATCGTGATACGCAAACTGTCTTGGCTAGAAAAGTTCTTACTTCGATTTTTTACGCGCAGAAAGTAGGTGCCGACTTTAACTTCGGCGATCAAAATTTCGCGGGGGTATTTCGAAAAGCCTGGACGAGCTTCGTTCGGGTCGTTGCTTTGTTGAAGAGCGCTATTTTGAACGATGTTTAACAGGTCATCCGTCAGTGCCAGATCTAAATCTTTGTTCGTGCCGAGTTCGACGTCGTTCTTGAAGTCACTCCACGAAAGCACGACCTTCATGTTGCATTTTCCAGTGGGATTTTCTTCGCAGCGAATCATCAGCGCGTTATTCTGATCAGGAAGTTGCAGCCAGTCTTCAGAAACTGTTTTGATTTTAGAATTGAAAGTCGTCAGCGCGAAATTGCCGGCCGCGTTCACCCAAGTGATGCCCGCTTTGGTTGCGCGTGAAACTTGTTTGTTGATGAAGCCTTCGCCGTCGTTATTTCCGCCGTACTCCCATACTTCGGAATAAGAAATGACATCGATCTGGCGCGCGATTGCATCGTCGATTGCGGCCTTAAAGTTCGAATATCCAAAAACATTGTAAAGATAAAATTCTTTAATCACGCCTGGGTTCTGCAAGTTGTTGGTGACGAGCGCGGTCACGATTTGGGCCATGCGCAGACCGTGTTCGGTCTTTAAATCCTCAGGGGCACTCAAGGGACCCGCAACGTAGTATGTGTTCGCGGGCAGACTGCGGCCGATCTCGGCTTCGAAGCCGCTAAAGCCTTTA
>JACMRP010000086.1 GCA_014376325.1 Pseudobdellovibrionaceae bacterium | reverse complement strand
TAAGACCCTGGCCAACTTGATTGTCGGTAATGTCGACTTCAAGTGCATTGCCGGTCACTGCTTTTATTATTCCGAACTCAAAACCTCGGTGAGAACTGAAAGTGCCTTCCACTAAATCTTGATGATTCACTCCGTGAAACCATCCCGGATAGAAGCCGCGTGAAAAGGCAGAGGCCATTTGTTTTTTCATGTACACCGGATGCTCGAGCTCTTGGCTTGACTGAGCAGCGCTGATAGCTTCATCAAAGTTGCGGGCCGCGGTCGCGACGTATTCTGGAGTCTTCAAGCGGCCTTCGACTTTAAAGCAGTCGACTCCGGCGGCCATCAGGCTGGGGACTTCGCTGATGCCGCAAAGGTCTTGCGGTGAAACTAAGAAAGACTTTCCTTGCAGGTCTTTGCGTTCGCCGTCGACGTGCATCTCGTAACTGAATCGGCAGCTTTGGGCGCACTGGCCACGGTTTGCAGATCTTCCGCCGATGCTTTCTGAAGTAAAACATTGCCCTGAGTAACTTACGCACAAGGCTCCGTGGACGAAGACTTCTAATTCTTTGTCGGTATTTGCTTTGATTGCCTGGATTTCTTTGATCGAGTTTTCGCGGGCCAGGACAAAACGCTGTATACCAAGGTCATCAAGCCACTGGATCGCTTCGGCATTGCTGATGCTCATTTGCGTAGAGGCGTGGACTCGCTGATGCGGTGCCATTTGGCGAATCAAACGGACCAAACCCAAATCCTGCACGATGAAGGCGTCGGGTTTTAGCGGAAGTATTTTTTGAAGGACTTCCACGGCGGCGGGAATTTCGTTCTGAAAAATTAAAATGTTAAATGCTAAATTCACCTTCACGCCGTACAGATGGCAGGTGTCGATAATGTCTTTTACTTCTTCAATCTGAAAATCGTGACTGCGCCCGCGGGCATTAAAACCAGGAACCCCCATAAAGATCGCATCCGCCCCGTTATGAATGGCGGCAAGGGCCATGTCTTTGGTACCGACGGGCAGAAGCAATTCGGGGCGCTTTAGGGGCTGAATTTCCATGGGAAGTTTTTAACAGACCAAAGGGGGTTCTCAAAGAGATTCTGCATTTTGGACCCGGGCGCTGTGGTTTTCAGTGGGGAACACCGTAGTTTTTACCGATTTCTAGGTTTATTATCAGTATCGCGCAGAGAATGGAAAATGGATGAAATTTTGCCGCATAAATTTGGCGAGCTCGAGCAGATGACTTTATAACTGAGTGTCTTCAGTTTGAGGATTAAATAAAATAAAAGCGAAGAGGTTTTGACGGAGATACATTCGAACTTCCTTTTTAAAGTTACTTGATCGAAGCAATGTAGATGAGATATTGGGGTTAAGGCAGAATCTCAACATTGTCACAAAAAATCTTTGTTAGATTGTCTACTCTCTCAGTTCTCGATTTCAATAAAATCAATGACTTACGGGTTTAAACTAGTAAAAAGTGGTAGTTTTTATGAAGTCTACGCCATCCAGATACAGTAAAACTAAAATCGATCGGGCTGGAGAAGTGCTTAAAAATAGAACAAGCACAATCACTGAGATCGCCAATGCTTTGGATATTCTTTCTAGTTGGCGCGCTTATCATGCAATGCCACGGCTCCGCTGGCTGGGGGAAGTTGACCACCGTCGACGAAGCTCTGCGCCTGTCTCGTGCGGTCGCTTGCACTTTGGGTTTTTACAGTACGCCGTTGAACCTTTTTAACTACCTCCACGAGCACGCAAGGCAGACGGTCGTCATTGACGACAGCTCAGGCATTTACAATGAGCCAAGCTCTATGGCGCTGCTAAAGGCTGCCACTTGGGCTCAGGGCAGACCTTGAATTATTCAGTGGGGTTCAACCTCGGGAAAGGCTTCGGCCGAAGAATTTGAATTCTTCGGAAAAGTCGTGATTGTCGGGAATTCGTTTCTGAGCATTTCGGATGCCGAAGCTGTGAAGTCGCGTGCTTTTCATTACCAAATTGAAATTTCAGTCGAGAAGGCAAAGCTCCTACTTTTCAGCGCTGCCAACAATAAGAAGTGGTATCGAAATACGAAGCAGGCTAATCGCGTCTCTGAATTTTTATGTCGGTCGCTCAATACCGGCAACCTTTCTCAAATCAGCTACCGCACATTGCAAATGGGCTATGAACTCGCCGAACACAATCCCGAAGACTGGGAAATTCTTTTGAGCCAAATGATTTCGATCGGTACCGAGGATCCAAAAAAGTTAGTGCAGAACTTAGCCAAAGAAAAAATTAGTGTGCGTGAGCAGTTCAGCAAATTCGAACACACCACGGGCATGAAGCGGCGAACATTTTTTAAATATCGCCGCGAGCTTAATATTTCTTCCCGGTAAATTGCAGGTCATCGACTTTGCACGACGGGTAACTCCAAGTTTCAGATATAGTTTGTCCTGCTCCTCTTACGCAGAACTGTCCTGTCGATTGTGTTGGAAGCTGGGGTGCGTGCGCTGGTGGCCCTCCGCAGTTCAAAACTTACACGTGGACGACTCCGCCACTTAACGGTGGATCTGCTGCAACTTGTGGTTATCCGAATGGACAAACCGATGAGACTGCGTGCTCGACTTGTTCGTGGACCAGCAACGGGACTCTTGATCATTTTGGAGCGGGCAGTCCACCAGACGTGACGGACTACTGTGGCCTTTGGGATTATCCCAACACTCTTGAAGCTTGTACCGTTAGAAACATGGGAACCACCCATGTTTGTAATATGGGCTCAGACGGCGTATGGAATCCTAAGATCACTTGGAAGTGCAATTGTCCTTAAACTAACGATTAGATTCTCTGTCGCTGACAGATCCGTGTCCGAAAAATTGCTGCGCGTTATCGTAAGGGTAATAGTTGAAACTGTTCCCGCGAGCACGTTGCTTGTCGTGTCGTAAAGTTCCGGTAAGTGGCTGGGTGGATATAAAAGTCGGACGCCAATTGGCACCGTTAGTTACAAGAATAGATCTCCAATGGTTGGCAGGAGTGCGGAACACTGCTATGAGCCGCATCACATAACGCAACTGACGAGTAGGGTCCCCCTGGTAAGCAAAGAGATCCTGCGTTTTTAACTGCTTTATACAGTGTATTTGCCCCGCACCCAGTTCCATCAGTTTGTCCGTTAGGATATATACAAGTCGCTGTCGATCCACCGTTGAGCGGCGGCGTAGTCCACGTGTAGGTTTTAAATTGCGGAGGTCCTCCGGCACACGCACCCCAGCTTTCCGCCAAGCGCGATTGAAATTGTTGCAGATGATCCGGTACCGAAGCGACTTGCCTGTAAAATCAAAAACCAACCCAGAATCGCTTTTCGATTTTGATCTTCGACGAAGAATTTCAACAAGGGTGTCGTTCAAATAGACTTCGCGCGAAAGTCCGTTCTTGGGGCACGACTTCACCTTTGGAGTACCGTGAATCCATACTAAGACTTCCTGAATTTTTAAAACCCTCTTGTCGAAATCAATATTCTTCCAATGAAGTCCCGCGATTTCGCCGGTATGTATTGATCGTACTTGCAACGTGTTGGAAATAGGTGTCCAGGAGGGAGAGATAATTTGGACTAGAGCCAAATCTTTTCGATTGGAGAAGTGCGCTCGATCGAGCAGGCTTCATAGTTGGTTTAACGGCATCGTCCCAAAAGACGCACTCAAATGACCGGGGAATATATGCAGCCCCGGCCACGATACCAACCCCGAACTTAGAATACCGAGGGGTGTGGTTTTAGATGGAGGCATGCAAGGGAGCGGGGTTTGCCGTGCGAGGGCCTTGGGTGGGTGCTGCAAATGGAAAAAGCCATAGCCTCGGCGACCTCAGCCACTTCAGTAAATTCGGTTGCCGTTTGCTGAGCGAAGCGGGCAAGGTAATCTTGGCATCGCTTAGGTCGTACTTACCAGACCAGCGAGAATGTCTTTACTTGGTAGTCTAGAGTGATGGAGTTTTCTTCGATTTTGGTAATTTCGATTACTAATTGATAGGAGACGTCGCGGTCTGATTTTTTTAATAGATAAATTTCTCCGACTTTGAAATCTTTCGACTTGACCGTCTCTCCAATGACTTCAGAATTTTCTAGTGAAAACGTGGAAACGGTTGATGCTGATTGCAACTTTACGAACTCCGCTTTTTGGTCAGTTACTTGGGCACCAGTAAGACTCAAGTCAACCTGAGCGCAAACGCTCGCGTTGTTAAGGGTTCTGAATGACTCATTCAAGAACAAGCAAGTGCTAGTATAGTTGTCTTCGGAAGCTCTCGTCCGCTTAGCTAAAGTTACAGATTTGGTTTCATTTAATGTTGGAGAAGATAACGGGTTCTTTGCGTTTTCTGCGCTCTTGGCGCATCCACTTAGTAGGGATGCAAAAATTACTAAAACTGTAAAAGACTTGTAGACGTTGTTTGTTGTCATATGGATCCCATCGCATGTGGTTGATAGTTAGCCTCTTACTACAATTCCTATGCCAGAAGAAAACTAAAACGTATCGCTGCAATAAACATCCTCACCTTGAAGGTCACTTTTCAATGTCTGAAGCCAGGTTTTGGCTCCGAAGCCCCTCAATTCTCATCGATAGCATACCGACCTAGAGGTACGCTTTATGAAGTGACGGGGCGGTTCCGTTCGATCTCTTACCCAATGCTTAGACGAGCGCAGGTCGTCTCCCAGAGATTGGGTTTATGGACATAACTTTTGATGATTGCTAGTGTTTAGATATGAAAAAACTAACAATAAAGTCCTTCGACGATCCGAATTTTTTAAAACTTGGTCTGTGTTGTATAGGGACAGGTCTCATCGTATTT
>JACMRP010000085.1 GCA_014376325.1 Pseudobdellovibrionaceae bacterium | reverse complement strand
TCGTTGCGTAGGCACTCGTTATTGCTCGAACAATTGTCCGTACAAAGTGCGCAGGTTTAACTGGTTCAATTACGCGAAGCTCATCGAAAAACCGATGCACATGGCGCTGAATCCAGACGTGACGGTTCGTCCGCGCGGGGTCATGGAAAAATGTACTTTCTGCGTTCAGCGAATCAAAGAAGGTAAAAATAAAGCGAAGCTTGCTGGCGTAAAGCTCAAAGATGGCGACATCAAAACGGCCTGCCAGACATCTTGTCCGACGAACGCGATCGTTTTCGGGGATCTGAATGATCCTGAAAGTGAAGTCGCAAAGGCGTTCAAAGAAGAGCCGCGATCTTACGCGCTTCTAGAAGAGTGGCATGCGGCTCCGTCCGTCAGATACCTGTCGAAGATCCGCAATAATGACAAAGAAACAGCAGGTGGTGGTTCTCATGATCACGCGTAATAAACTCGTCTTAGGTGAAAAAAATCTAAAAGACATTACGGATGACATTTGTGCTCCGATCGAAGCCTTTCCTTCAAAAGGTTGGCTTGGTCTTTTTACGGGCGCTCTCGGATTATTGATTTTTTACGTGATCATTTTAGGAACCGTGATCGGAACAGGTCTGGGCTTACTCGGGGTGAATCATCCGAATGCTTGGGGAACGATGATCATCACTTTCGTTTTCTGGATAGGCATCGGCCATGCCGGAACTTTGATCTCGGCGATTTTGTTTTTGTTCCGTCAAAAATGGAGAACATCGGTCGCCCGCACAGCCGAAGCCATGACAGTTTTCGCCGTGATGACCGCGGGTTTATTTCCGCTGTTGCACACGGGCCGTCCTTGGCTCGATTACTGGCTGTTTCCGTACCCGAATCAACGGGGTCCTTTGTGGGTGAATTTCCGTTCGCCGTTACTCTGGGACGTGTTCGCGGTATCTACTTACGCAACCGTTTCGATGGTCTTCTGGTACATCGGTTTGGTGCCTGACTTCGCAACCATCAAAGACCGCGCGAAGAATAAAATTCGCCGCACGGTGTACGGGGCTTTGTCTTTGGGCTGGCGCGGGACCGCAAAAAACTGGGCGCATTACGAAATGTTGTATCTGCTCTTAGCAGGTCTATCGACTCCGCTCGTCCTTTCGGTTCATACGATTGTCTCGTTCGACTTCGCGGTTTCAAGCTTGCCGGGCTGGCATACGACGATCTTCCCGCCGTACTTTGTTGCGGGCGCGATCTTTTCTGGATTTGCGATGGTCGTGACTCTCATGACACTTGTTAGGATCGGTATTCCGCAGTTCAAAAGCTACATCACGATTGATCATATGGAAGTGATGAATAAAATCATCATGGCGACAAGTCTGATGGTTGGTTACGCTTACGGCTCTGAGTTCTTCATCGCTTGGTATTCTGGCAACGCATACGAAAAATATGTTTTCTTCAATTCACGTGCCTTCGGTCCTTACGCTTGGTCTTACTGGACGATGATTACTTGTAACGTCGTAATTCCGCAGTTGTTTTGGGTCAAAAAATTACGACGTTCAATTCCGGTGATGTTCGTCGTTTCGATCTTTGTGAACATTGGTATGTGGTTTGAGCGTTTCGTGATCACGATCACTTCATTGCACCGCGATTTCTTGCCGGCCAACTGGGGTAACTATCCTTGGTCGTTCTTCGACGGAGCGGTCTTGCTCGGTTCATTCGGGATGTTCCTGACTTTATTCTTACTGTATCTACGATTCTTCCCGGCGATTTCGATTGCGGAAGTGAAGCCGGTCCTCCACGTTGGACGCGAGCACAATAAGGGAGGCCACTAATGGCTAAGCAAAAAATGGGCGGCATCGCCGGCATTTGGTTAGAAGAACATGTGGTTGTGACCGCAGCTCTGAAAACTCGCGAAAGTGGATTTACTAAATTCGACGCGATCACTCCATACCCGGTTCACGGAATGGAAGAAGCTTGCGGCATCAAACGCTCTTGGATCCCGTACGTGACGTTCGTAGCGGGTGCGGTTGGATTAGCTTCCGCTTTATGGCTGACTTGGTGGACTTCGGCAGTCAATTGGCCAATCAATGTCGGTGGTAAGCCGTTCTTCAGTTGGCCCGCTTTCGTTCCGATCATGTTTGAATTAACGATCTTGTTTGCGGCCTTGTCTTCGGTTGTGGCGTTGTTTATCGCAACAAAAATGCCGAGCATCGATCCGCCAAGCATTGATCCTGATTTAACTTCACATAAATTTGCGATCTT
>JACMRP010000084.1 GCA_014376325.1 Pseudobdellovibrionaceae bacterium | reverse complement strand
GTTCCAATGTCTTTTTTATACAGATCGTTAAAAAACTGATTCGTCACAACGCGATCTGGAGCGTACATACCTGTACCGGCAATGGTGGCTTTTCTCATGAATTTCCTTTCAAAACGAAACTTTAAAGGAGCTTTGTATAAATCAACGCCGATCTTTGGCAACACTAAAAACTAGAGCATATACTCCAAATGCAGAGTGGAAAATCATTTTAGATTGACGGATCACTCTAGTCAGGTGGATACCCCTGGGTATGAAAAATTTGACCTATAATTTCAAAGATAAAGCAGCAATCGTTACTGGGGGGGCCTCAGGAATCGGTTTTCAAATCACTAAGACTTTCCTCGAATCTGGCGCAAATGTCAGTGTCTGGGATTATTCCGACAGCGCACTCGAAACGGCAAAATCGGAACTCTCTGCCTTCAGCAAACAACTTCATTTTACAAAAGTGGACGTCGGCAACCGTGAGTCTTGCGCTCAAGCGACGGCATCGGTTCCGTGGGCTGTGGATATCTTGGTGAACAACGCCGGTATCACTCGCGATAAATCATTCGCCAAAATGACGGGGGAAGAGTGGGATGCGGTTATCGGTACAAACTTAACCGGCCTGTTTAACGTCACAAAATCCCTTTCTGAAAAATTCAACGCGGCTTCTTCGCACAAACGCATTATCAATATCTCTAGCGTCGTTGGCCTTTACGGCAACTTCGGACAAACCAACTACGCTGCCGCAAAGGCTGGCGTGATCGGTATGACTAAAACTTGGGGCAAAGAGCTTGCGCGCAAAGGCTACACCGTCAATGCAATTGCTCCGGGATTCATCCGCACGGCAATGACAAACGCGATGCCAAAAGAAGTTTTAGAACAAATGGCGGCCAAGGTTCCGGCAACTCGTCTGGGCGAAACCGAAGATATCGCGAACGCGGTTTTGTTCTTGGCATCCGAACAGGCGTCTTACATCAACGGAACAGTTATTAGCGTTGATGGCGGACTGGTTCTTTAGTTCAAATTTAAGTTTTAAGGTTTTAAAAAGTTAGCCCTTTGGGGTTAAAAAAGTTAGCCCTTTGGGCTAGAGGGGTTCACCGATGAAAGCTTTGATATCTATATTATCTATCATTTTCGTAATGATGGTTTCCGGAATGACGTTTGCTTCGACGACGTCAACTGGCGAGCCAGAAACTCAACAAGGGTTCGTTAAGATCACTAAAGATCGCGAATTGTATGTTGATTACGTCGCGCCAAAAGAAGGTCAGCCAACTTTGATCATCTTGAATGGTCTGACTTATTCAACAATTGATTGGGACGCTTTTGTAAAGCCGTTGCAAAAACGCGGCGTGGGCCTTCTTCGGTACGATATGTGGGGTATGGGCAAAACATTGGTGAAGTATGCGCCGAGCGTGGCACCTGCTAATTACGAAGATCAAGTTCAAGATCTAAAAAAACTTTTGACCGTCATGAAGCTAAAAGGTCCATTCAACTTGGTCGGTCTTTCTTACGGCGGAGGCATCGGTCTTGGATTCGCTGGACAATTCCCGAAGGATGTTAAGAATTTGATCTTGATGGCTCCGTACACTGAACCGCTTGCCGGTCAGTACAACTGGATCATGTCGCAAATCTGGGCCACTCGTCAGATGTTCCCATTCAATAAATCTTCGGATGACGAACTCTACGATTACTTCTTACACCAAATTGTTTACGCAACTTACCCACAATCAGAGCCCGTCGTTCTTCGCAATCCGTTTATTTTGGAGAGCGTTTACAATATGGTTCGTGGCATCCGCAAATACCGTCCGATTGATGAGCTGAATGATTTGAAAGTTCCGACTCACATCATGATCGCGCGCAAAGATCAGTACATCCCGGCCGACGTTCTAGAAAACTTCTGGTCTAAAGTTCCGGCGAACATCAAACGCAGCCGTTTGTTCGTGAACAATTCAGAACACAAGATTCCAGAAGCTGTTCCAAATTTTGCGGCGTCTTGGGTTTACCAAATCGCGATCGGCAATCCGCTTTTGCAAAACGGAACTGACTTCGAAGGCTTTCCGTTCGAAGGCGAAGCGCGCGCTGGCAAACAAGTGATCCGTTTAACGACCGGTAAAGAGTAGCCCATGGCTTCTTACGCCGTGAACGACGATGCCAAGGCGACGATCCATTACGAGGTCCATGCGGGCCTCGCGAAAGAAACAGTCCTTTTTATTCACGGCAATCTGGCGTCCAATCGCTGGTGGTACCCCGCTCATCAGTTCTGGCAGCAAAGCGCTAAAGGTCAGAACTACACTGGTTCTCTAATCTATGCTGAATTTCGTGGTTGCGGATTTAGCTCAGCCCCGACAAAAGATTCAGATGTTGATATGCATTTGTTCGCGGACGACTTTATCGGTCTTGTTCGCAGTTTGAATATTGGTCCCATTCACCTCGTCGGGCATTCGACAGGCGGGTTGATCGTTCCGCTGATGCTCGCGAAAGCTCCGGAGCTTTTTAAAAAGGCGATTTTGCTGGATCCAGTCGGCGCCCAAGGGGTGACCTTTGATCCGAAAATGATCGGTGCCTTTGAGCAGATGAAAGTCGATAAAGATTTAGTCGCGGTTATTCTGGGCGCCACAATTCACGGCAATAATCCCGAAAACGTTTACTTCAACAGTGTCGTCGTTGAAGACGCCTTCAAAGCCGTCAAATCTGTCGGACACCTTGTGTTAAAAGCCATCGACCAGTTCGACGCACGCGAAGAGGTGGCTAAAATCACACACTCTGTTTTGGTTTTGCACGGGGAGCACGATCAGTTATTGAGTGTTGAAGAATCACGAAAGATGGCTGCGCTTATTAGAAATGCAGAATTCCGGATTCTGAAGGGGCAGGGACATTGCATGAATGTCGAAGCCCCTGAAAAATTTGTGAAGCTCGCTCAAGATTTCTTGTTTTAATAAACCAAATTCAAATTCGTTTTTCAAAACACTCAACGCAAGACGACAAGCTGGCTGTTGGTGTAAGTACTTGCGAGTATTTCCTTTTTACGGTATTAATTAATGTACGAATGTGAAAACCAATTGATTGTAAACGTCCCCCTGGGGAGTGCTGTCGTATGTTTGATCCAAAAGAAGAATATAATCGCGGGGGAATGATCGCCTTCATCTTTTCGATGGGCTTCGTCCTTCTCTTTTTCATTTACATCGTATTCATTCATCCAGGCGTAGACCTGAAAGAGAATGTTCGAGATCCAATGGCTAGTTTAGCGGCGGCTGAAGGTCCGGTGTTTGATATCGCCTCAGTCAAAGAGCCGTGGGTAAAAAATGAGGACGTTGTTACTTACGGCGCCAAAGTTTTCAAAACTAACTGTGCATTGTGCCACGGGGATCAAGGCAAGGGCGACGGCACTGCAGGTATGAATTTGAAACCTCGTCCACGGAATTTGGTCGAAGGCAAATGGACCCAGGGTGATGGCGAAATTGCCCACTTTAAAGTTCTGATAAACGGGATCGCGGGAACCTCGATGGCTGGCTTCGGACATTTTAAACCAGCAGACCGCTGGGCCTTGGTCCAATTTATTGAATCTATTACGACAAATAAATCTAAAGACACTCCAGAGCAAATCGCGGAGTTCGCAAAAACTGCGAAGTAGGGCTTATCATGAAGCTTGAGAGGACACTTCAGAAGAAAGTTCAAAGAGTTGCGATCGCAGCTTTTTTTGCTCTTTTGCCATTGTCCGTTCGTGCCGATTACAAACCGGGTAAACCGGCACCGATGGTTGCAGAGGAACAAGCGAAAGAATTAAAAGACGTCGGCATCGACGAGAAAAAGGGCAACTACATCGACTTGAACCTCGCGTTCAAAGACGAGATGGGTCAGCCAGTGACGCTCGCGAAATATTTCGCAAATTCTCATCAGCCCGTGATTTTGAGCCCCGTTTATTTTAGCTGTCCTGGACTTTGCAATTTTCATTTGAACGCCTTGACCGACGCCATGAAAGAAATGGATTGGACTCTCGGGGATAAATTTAAGGCCGTTGCGGTCAGCTTCGATGCGACCGAAACTCCGACCACCGCGATGAAGAAAAAAGAAGCTTATTTAAAACTTTACGGCCGCGAAGGCGCTTCGAAAGACTGGCACTTTCTAACGGGCGATGAAGCTTCGATCAAGCCTTTAATGGCCAGCCTCGGTTTCAAGTATAAGTGGAACGAGGAAATGAACGAGTGGGCGCACGCTTCGGCCGCGATCATCATCACTCCGGACGGAAAAATTTCTCGGTACTTGCCAGGTCTGCAGATCTTCCCGAAAGATTTAAAATTGGCTTTAAATGAAGCCTCTTCAGGCAAAATCGGCAACGTTGTCGATTCGTTGGTACTATACTGTTTTCAATACAACCCCCACCAAAGTAAATACACCCTCTACGCTTTCAACATCATGAAGCTAGGCGGGGCATTGATGCTTGTGGTGTTGGCTTTATGGTTACTGCCGATTTGGATTCGCGCACGCAGAGCGACTTCGAAAGCGGCAAGGAGTTGAGAATCAATGAAGTGGTTTAATTATGCTCAGGCACAATCCTTTATGCCGACGGAAGGCACCCTGATTGCAACTCAGGTTGATAATCTTTATGGCTTTCTTCTGTGGGCCAGTTTTATCTCCTGCATTATCGTTATCGGCGGGATGATTTATTTCGTCTGGAAATACAGACGTAAAACAGATCACGATAAAACGGCTTACATCACTCACAATACTTTCTTAGAGTTCTTGTGGTCCTTCATTCCGCTAGTGATCTTTTTGGGTGTGTTTGCTTGGGGCTGGTACGTTTACCACGACATGCGCACGATGCCGAAAGACGCT
>JACMRP010000008.1 GCA_014376325.1 Pseudobdellovibrionaceae bacterium | reverse complement strand
TATCATTCGGGCCGAAACTCCGCTTGGCAGAAAATTAAAATTTCGAAAAGGCAGGAGCTTGTCATCGGTGGCCACACAGATCCTGAAGGCAGCCGCGCCGGCCTCGGAGCACTGCTAATGGGGGTCTATGAGGGCAAAAAAATGCGCTATATCGGTCGCGTGGGAACGGGCTTCAATAGTGATAATATTGATGAACTTATGGCGAAACTTGAAAAAATCGAAAGTACAACGACGGCGTTTGACGTCGACAGCCCGAAGAAATCTTCCAAGGTGCATTGGGTAAAACCTAAATTGGTTGCTGAAATTGAGTTTAAGGCATGGACCGGCGACGGCATTCTACGCCACGCCTCATTCAAAGGGCTCCGCGAAGATAAGCCGGCAAAAATAGCGGCCAAGAGCAAGATTCAGAAGAAAATGAGCAAAGAGAGTGCGACCGTTGACCACTCCCACTTTAAGATCACCCATCCGGACCGGATGATTTATCCTAAAGACAAAATTCGTAAGATTGACGTCGCTAACTATTACAAATCCGTCGCGCCGTGGATGTTACCCCACGTTTCTGATAGGCCACTATCATTGATGCGATGTCCGGATCAGGCAGGCCGAAATTGTTTTTTTCAAAAGCACCTAGACACTTCAAAGATGAAAGAGATTCGTGAATCTCAAATCAAGGATCAGAAAGTGGTCTACATTGATTCCGAGGCAGGACTGCTGCAATTAGCTCAATGGGGCGTGTTAGAGCCCCACACTTGGCAGTGCCATGTCGATGACGGACTTCATCCAGACCAGATCGTTTTCGATTTGGATCCCGACGGCCAAGTGCCCTGGAAAGAGGTAGCACAAACTGCCGAGCGACTGCGTGATTTACTCGGCCGTTTAGATCTTGAAGGCTTTTTAAAAACCACCGGCGGCAAGGGATTGCATATTCACGTCCCGATTCAGCCGTTGTACACTTGGGAGCAGGTTAAGGGATTCGCGAAAACCGTGTGCCAGCAGCTTGAAAGCGAAAATCCTGGCCACTACACAACTAAAATGTCGAAGAAGATCCGAATTAAAAAAATCTTTTTGGACTATTTGCGCAACGGTTTCGGAGCGACCGCAGTGGCTCCGTTTTCTCTAAGATCGAAAGAACACGCGACGGTGGCAATGCCGATCGGCTGGGATGAACTTAAAAAAATTAAGGGCGGCGACGAGTTCGATATTAAATCATCTCTGACGCGACTCGCGCACCAGAAGAAAGATCCCTGGAAGGATTACTTCAAAACAAAACAGAAAATTAAAATACTCAAGCCCGGTTAAAAGTTATGACTTAGCCGGATTAGCATGTGATTCAGCAATTGAACTTATTCGAAATAACAATTCTGATTTTTAATAATATGTGCCGACACCATTTTTAAAGATTCTTTGAATTTTTTGAAGGTGCCAGGTAACTTCGTGACGCCTAAAACCTGCATAAGCTCCGCCTCGGTCCGAAGGCCCATAAATCCACCACTTCCTTCGTTCAAAAATTTGTTCATGTCCATCAGCCTTTGCGCGGCATCGCGGTCGAAGCGCGAAACAAGCTCCGTGTATTTTGAAGTCCAGCGAGTCCCCCCCCAAGTACCGCCATTGTCATAGGCCCCGAAATGAACTTTTCCGTCGACGGTAATCGTTTGCAAGTTGCCGCCGCTAAAGCGATCCCACTGCTGTGTCAAAGCGTCGATCAAGAAGATCGTCGACAGTTCTCTGGCAGCGTCGAATTCATTCGTGGTGCCTTTATTCATGTTCACAACGACGTCTTTTGCCGGCAGCGGTCCCGCGCACGTCAGGAAACTTGCGAAGGGCGTCTTGCTGCCTTTCAGAATATGACTTTTGTCGAAACTATTTATCTTCCAGTTCGAAAGACCGTCGTAATCGTAAGGACGGTTCGCCCAATCTTTGTATATTGCGTCGATCCCGTTCGGACTCCGTTGAATTCGCTCTAGGATGGCAACGCGATTCAGCTCTTTGTTAGCGTACACTTTTCCTTCGTAGGGACTTTTTGGGATAATTTCTGAAAATGCTCTTAGATTCGCCCCCGTCAGAAGTTTGTACGTACCGGGCTGGTAGATGTCTGCGTACCCAAGAATTTTTGCCAAATGAAAAGTCAGGACTTCGCCACTTAAACTTGTGGCAGCATTCTCTGGCAAAACGGCGCCGATGGGTTTGCCCCCCCTGGACACAACGGCGTAGACTGAAGTTCCGCCTGAGCTTATCGCGATGGAAGTTCCTTCCGCGGTCAAATCAAGGTTAGCCGCGAACTCTTTGAATCTTTTCCAGCGCTCTTGATCGGGAACGTTCGTAGATTGTGCGACCTCGCGTTTAACCATTTCTGAATGTGCGCAATGAATCGACAAAGATGAAAAAACAACTAGTGGCAAAAACGAAATCACTGAGACTCGCATGGGGACCTTTCGAGAGATATTTGATGTCTTGATTTTCGCAAACTCGATCGAAGAACGAAAGGCCTGCAGCGGATCGTCGTCCCGAACAGGACCATGGACTGGTGCGAAAAGACTCTTTTGTGTGCGATTTTTTTCGAAGTCCTGGTATGTACATCTGATGGAAATAGTACAAGAAATTCTGCACGGTGAAAGTGCGTGGTCGCTTCCAGTTTTCATAGTTCTTGCTGGAGTTATCACGACAATTTTAAAAACAATCCTTCGCTTCATATCTTCGCGTTTGCGAAGCCTTACTAGCCATACGAAAACCCACTGGGATGACATCGTCGTCGATGTCATTGACGGGTTAAAGTGGCTCGTTCTGTTCATCTGGATTTTTTATTCACTGATCCAAAGTTTTATGCCCGCCCAGCGCGGAAATAAGCTCCTGCAAATTTTATTGGTTCTGTTGACCGGATACCAGATCGCGGTCTGGGGATTTTACGTCATAAAAAACTGGCGTGACACTTATCTTGAAGAAAGAATGGGCAAAGACGCCTCTTCGGCTTCGGTGCTGGGATTGATGTACGTCGGGGTCCAAGCGGTGTTCATCACGATTCTTGTTCTGATGGGACTCAGCAACCTTGGCATCGACATCGGCGCGTTGATTGCCGGACTCGGTGTCGGTGGCATCGCGGTCGCCCTCGCCGCCCAAAATATTTTGGGCGACCTGTTCGCTTCGCTTTCGATCGTGCTAGATAAACCCTTTGTCATCGGGGACTCTATCAAAGTCGGCGAAGACAACGGCACGGTCGAGCGCATCGGAATCAAGTCAACTCGGGTACGCAGCATATCGGGCGAAGAGCTGATTTTTTCTAACAAAGATTTATTAGAAAATCGGGTGCGTAATTTCAAACGCTTGTGGACCCGCAGGGTGGAGCAAAAGTTCGGCGTCACTTACTCAACGCCCCCAGACGTCGTCGAAAAAATTCCCGGGTGGATCGCTA
>JACMRP010000083.1 GCA_014376325.1 Pseudobdellovibrionaceae bacterium | reverse complement strand
TTGCTTTTGCCGAACCATCATCTGAACCTGGCTCAGCTGAGTCATGTTCAAGCGACCAGCGACAATGGACTCGCCGACTTCCGGAATTTGACGAAGCAAACGGGCCGACTGAATCCGTCGCTGCGCCGAGGCCTCCGAATACCCATGAGCTTTGACCAAATACATGTGCGTGCTGGGGTAACCAAGCTGAGCCGGCAGTCGACGCCTTTCCATTTCGTTTATGTGAGACAAAATATGAAAGGTGATCTTTCGCTCTGTTTTAACGAGATGATCAAACTGAGAAATAAGTTTGGAGTCGTCGTAACTTTTCAGTTTTGCTGGCAAGGCATCACGCTCTTTTAAATTCTGAAAATTCATATCAATCCTTTCGTTGGCTTCTGTGTACCACGGCTTTTTAAACTCATTTTTGGTCTGTTTCCACACAAAGAATTGGAATTGCATAAGAACATTTAGAAGGTGATGTTAAGTCAGCATTCGCCTTAGGGGACTCGCTAATTCAAGCTATGAGCCTGGCCGAGAATGCAAAATAGAATCGCCGTATGAGGGAAGTTAAGTTGCGCAAAATGGCGTCAAGAAAAATATTCTCACGACGTCATTTATTTTTCACCACTACTGAAGAAGGTTTTTTCTACTACAAAATCAACGGCGAAACAGTTCACTCCGTAACGGAGTGAAAAAATAAACCTCGCAAACTGTCTATGCCTTGTGTTCAAAGTCTCTTCGTTCTAAAGCTCTCCGATAAATAAGCAAGGCTTGAGCCCAATGAATCATTGCCGTCACAAATACTTGCGCCAGTCACTCCCAGACTTCCCCATTTCTTCTCAGCCTCTTCAACAAGATCGAGACATGGACATGTTAAATCTTCCTCTACAGCTAACTTCTTGGAGGTCTCATAATGATGAAACGCGCACTACTTACCGCCGCCGGATTTGGATTCTGCATGCTCACTCTATTTGCTAACGCAGAGCCGGCGCCGACGCCAACTCCTCTCGGTGAGCCCGGTATGGATACGAAAGCCGCGATTCCAAAACGCAAAAATATGCCAAAGACAACGAAGGATCCGATGAAAACGACGACTCCAAGCACCGACACTCCCGTCGCGCCCGGCTCAACCGAAACGAAATAAATAAATTCTTGCGCCAACTTCCTCCCGCGCTTACCCTAGCACCACACCAAGGAGAATCCCGATGCTCGCGCGCGCATTCGCTTCCACCATTCTTTTACTTGCAACAGCCCTCACGGCCTATGCTGCACCAAAAATCATTGAAGGAGTTGAGCTCAAGTGGAAAGCAACGACGGACTTAAAAGAGGTCGCCGCCGCTAACCTTGGCGCCATCAGTTCATCGGTCGCGATCCCCCCATTTAAGGATTCGCGCAAAGTAGAGCCTATGAACAAAGTGGGCGAAAACACTGAGGGGAAAGCCGCACTCCCCGTCACAACGACAACGGACATCCCGCAGTTCGTCACCGACAACGTCAAAGAAATTTTTCGAAAATCTGGATTAACGTTGGCCGAAGGCAAAGGCGATTACACACTGAACGGTGAAATCATCGATTATTTCGTCAGCGAAACGAATATGTACAACGGCAGTATGACTGTTAAATTAACCTTGCTGAAGGGCGATAAGCCGATTTGGAAAGGCACTGTCGTTGGTACCAACAAACGTTTTGGCAGATCATACAAATTGGACAATTATCTGGAAACCCTGTCGGACTTAGTGGTCGACTTCGCAACGAAGCTCGCGACCAATCATGACTTTAAATCCCAATTAAATTAAATGTAACTCGCGCGACTATTTTAATTTCCATGAGCGCTCGGTAATAAGCCTGGCGCCGCGCTTCGAAAATAGATAGCTCCAGATCCACTGGGTAAAAACAAAAATTTTATTTTTAAATCCCACCAGATACAAAATGTGAATAAAGAACCACGCCATCCAAGCGATAAAGCCGTGCAGTCGCAGTGATTTGTATTCCGTAATCGCTTTGCGTTTGCCGATCGTCGCCATCTGGCCCTTATCCAAATAAATAAATTCGCCTCGGTCCGTGCCGGAAACTTCGGCCAATATCACTCGGGCCACAAACCGCCCCGACTGCATCGCGGCCGGAGCAAGACCTGGCAAGAGCTTGCCTTCACCCATGTCATACGAGGCCATGTCGCCGATGACGTAGGTATGCTTAAAATCGCCGACGGTGAAATCCGAATTCACGACGACCCGTCGTGCGCGGTCCAATTTAAGTTCTGGTGTAAACTGTAATTTTGCTGCTTGGACTCCGGCGGCCCAAAACACGCTGGTCGTCAGCATAAATTCTGATCCGATTTGCACGCCTTCTGCGGTAATGCTTTCGACTTTAGAAAACAATCGGACTTCAACGCCGAGTGAAGCTAAATCTTTCAGCGCACGAGCAGAAAGAACGTCCGCAAATTGCGCAAGGATGCGTGGCCCCGCCTCAACAAGCAAAACACGGGCACTTGCGGGGTTGATGCGTTTGAAGTCTTTAACCAAGACGGTGCGAGAGATATCGGCAATGGCGCCGGCCATTTCGACGCCGGTTGGCCCGCCGCCTATCACCACGAAGGTTAACATCGCTTCTTGTTTCATGGGATCGAGTTCGTTTTCGGCAAGTTCAAACGCGCTAAAGATTCGTCGGCGAATTTCGGTCGCCTGCTCGACAGTTTTCAGGCCAGGCGCAAATTCTTCCCACTCGGGATGACCGAAATAACTATGTTGTGCCCCACAGGCGAGAATTAAATAATCGTAGGACAGTTCCAATCCCGCGCGGTCAGAAATGTATTTTTCCTGCAGATTCACGGAATCGATTGTGCCCAAATGCACTTCGACATTTTCTACGGAAGAGAATTCAGCACGAATCGGCACCGCGATGTCGGACGGATTCAGTCCGCCCGTCGCCACTTGATAAAGCAAGGGTTGAAACAAATGGTGATTGCGCTGGTCGATCAATAGCACTTGCAAATCGGGCCGGTCCGACAAAGTTTGCGCGGCCGCAAGACCGCCGAAGCCCCCGCCCGCAATTATAACTAATCTTTTACCATTCCTCTGACTGGGGTGGCGTAATCTCACGGTGACTCCTCAAAGTCCAATGCTCTTATTTCTTCGAGCGGCTGCAAGCGTTTCATAGCGGCAGATAACATTTTTGGCAAGGAGCCGAACTCGTTATTGTCTAGACTCAGTGCCGCACTCAAAATAATTTCATTCATCGGCACAATCAACGGCGCAGGACTCGCACCCAAGGTCGAACAAAGTTCGGCGGGCGATGTGACCGAATGTTTACGGCAGATCGTCGGTCGATTTTCGTAGTTCCCGCAAGCATTGTCCGCGCCGAGCATGACACATCGGTTTTCCGTCACGGGGCCTTTGCTCCATTCGGGATCCAAACGCGGGCGATCTGCTTGCAAAGCTAATCGAACCTTATCGTAAGGGATATTATTGGTTAAGATAGAACGTGCGAGTAAGTCCGCATCGTCCGCAGTAATTTCGACTTCGAGATGGCAGCAAGCACCGCAACCTTTTTGACAGCTGGTCTTGATATGCGCATTCTGCAGATTTTGTTCTTCGATCAGGAGCTGCGTTGTCTGTGCCCGCTCGGCCCCGGCCCGGTACGAATTAAGAATATCGAAATAGTGATTTTGTAGACGCGTGACTTCACGAACGAAGCTTTCGTACTCCTCCGCATTTAATGAAGATTCGTAATTGGAAAGTAACGCCTGCAATTGACGATTTTTCTTCATCGAAATCAACTTTCTATTCGTAAGGGCGAACCACTTTCGGCCCGCGAGGAGTTTCTAATACTAATGTTGGACGTGAAAAATGATTGTGTTCGGCACTAGATTCTGTCAGCTGACTTCGAACCGCGAAACCAAGAACGGGACCCGTGTTCGGAATGTGTAAGCAGCGTTCTTCAAAGAGGCCGCTCATCACCAGGTTATTGGCCGAGTCGACTCCCATCGGAATTTTCAACCAAGGATCTAAAGCAGAGCTCTTAACTCCGCAAAGCGATTCGAATTTTTTCTGGCGGGACAGTCTTGCCTGCATGGAAACGGGCGTTGGCGAAAAACTCTTTATGACTGCAAAATCACGAATGCGGGAGCGCGTTTTAACAGTACGGAATTCCTTTTCGGAATACGGTCTTATTTCAAGCTCACCGCCCAGCAACAAGGCGTATTCTGCATTCAGCCCACGAATGTACTTTGCGACCCGCCGACTGCCGAGCTGCTTAAGAACTTTGAACTGCGTCGTCGGCGGCTCATAGGCGGGTTCTGGTCCATCTTCTGGATCCGAAACCTTGTAGCGAATTGCGATGTTGAAGACGTCGCCAGATATGTTCGTGACGTAGAGGTCATTATAAAGAGGACCGCTGGTACCCTGAATCCACGGCCCTTCAGGACGGTCCTTGCCGGGCTTTATCTCTGCGTAAGCTTCTTCGTTGCCGTACTGCCTTGCGCGGTAAAGCTTGCCAGAGTTCGACAAAAAAAGAATTTCACTTTCGTCGCCGAAAATGATTCTGCTTAAATCCGTTCGAACGACGTCGCCATTTAACATATTAATATTGCTAGGTCGTTTTTTCTTCGTAACGCTATCTACTTCTAAAAACTCGAGTTTACCGCCATTGATGTAAACGTCCATAATGCTTTCAAGCGAAAATACCCGGCTCCGATTTGCATCGACTATTTTTTTTCCCGCAAGTACGTCGGCAAATGGCGTTTCGGTGCCCTTAAATAAGTTAAATTTTTGCCAAACTCCGGCCTTCGTAAAAATCGAAAACAATGAGGCACCCGAGTTATTATCAATGCGTTCGACAGCACCATTCGTCGGAATCGGCATCGCCTCTAGCGTGAGCGGATTTAAAATGGCAAGTTGATTGCGATCATCCAGCGAGGCAATCACTTCATGAAAAAATCCAAATCCGGACGGAATCTGATTGAAGCGATTGGATAAAGTCTGAAGTGCAGATATGGCTAAGACGTCTTTTTCTGAAGCCGTTAACTTATCGTTGTACAGGACACTCGCAATCTCGAACAGACTGGCAAAGTTGTAAGCGCCCATGTCCGACATCTTTTCACTGAACTCTTCATCGCAGGCGCCCGCGCCTCTCGGAAAGTCCCCAGAGATGCATACGACGTGAGCTATGAGTGGAACTTCGGCGTGCCGATTTTCGTGAACGATGATTCCAAAAACTTCGTTCGGCGTGTACGCTTTGATTCTTTCGGTCATGTATGTTTTATTTTCGTCCGGCCTGTAATAGGCGATCGTGGTATCCGCCATAACGGTATCGATCAAGTAGGCGCTCGTATAGCGTGATAACCACGTCGGCAGATCGGCCATTGCCGCTCGGAACTTTGGATCCCAAACTTTTTCGGGCAAGTTGATACTAAATTTCTTAGCTAGCGCCAAAGCCTTCAGAAAAAAAGTTCGCGTGTCGTCTTTCTGACAGCTCCATCCGGCCAAATCAAAACCGATCTTAAATTTTGTCACCATCTGCGCGGCTTCTTCTGGCGTTGGGCACGGCGTAGTGTCTTCAGCAGGAAGTCGGTTGGTTTTTGCATCGTCTTCTAATTTCGACCAGCTAAATGGCTCAACACTTTCGGTAAAGTATCCGGCAGCAAATCCGCCCACCACAAACACCGATAAAATAAAAACATACTTCATCATAAAGAGAACACCGATTCTTTTAGAATCTCTGCGTCCGTGTTTTTGAGGCTATTCATAGCTCGCTGATCGACCTTGGACATCAGCAAGTCACTTTCCAGCGACGACAGCTCGATCTTGTGTAAATATAAATTTCGCAGTGCCTGTCGTTGCATAAGCCAATCGGCGTTTGGGCTTAACGCAATCTTTAAAAAAACCTTCTTGAAAGACTCACGCTGTTCGGATTTTAGCACTACGTGTTCGTACTTCTTCAACTTCATAAGTTCGCGCGTGTGCAGTATTTTTAAATTACCGGTCCCGTGCTCGAGAGTCTCTAAAGGTTTCGGGACCGCGCCCACGTCCGTCGGGTGGCTGTTTTTTGCCACCGACGGCGCCGGCGCTTCGGCATTCGCGGCCAATGTTTCAAACTGCGGGCGGATTTTTTCGACCGTGTCGCTCACGTGCCCTTTGAAACGCGCCTTGCTTCCCAGCAGCATCGAAATCACAAACGCCGCTGGAACAATCAAAGCCAAAAATATTCTCTTCATTTGTTTATTCTAAAATAACGTCGTTGGCGACTCTATGATTCTTCGGAAACCTCGCTCAAAACTATCCTCGACTTCGGTCTGGACGATTTGCCATCTCTTTGTTGCTCATGCAGATTGAATTTATGAAGCACGGCATTGTTCTGATGTTTGTATTTTTATCCTGGAATGTCCGCGTGGACGCACAGACTTTTCTGTTGCGGACGGCTGGCCTGGCGGCCGCAGGGGAAGACCGCTCTGCTTTGCTGAAAGACTACGTAGGCGTCGCCGTCGAGCCGCTCGAAAGAGGACCGGACTTCGCGATTCGTAGTTACAACTTTAAAATCGACGGCAACGGAAGGTATTTTTTCAACTTGGCTCTGGAACCTGCGGATGCGGCAAGCTTGCCTGCATTTCAAAAGTACGCCCACATGATCGAAACAAAAACATTTCGCGGCCAACCGCTCCGCTTAGAACTTATTGACCAGCTTGCAGAAACCGCAACCTTTCAGGCGGGCAACTACGACGCAGAGTTTTACTTTCAGAAGCCTAAAACAGTGGCTGCAGTTCACCGACAATTACGGCAATGCGCTGCTGATTTAGATCACACCCCTTTCCTCCCCTTCCGGTTCTTCAGGAACTGCTACGAAAGCGCGCGCGAAGGCAGAAATTGTCTCTGACCGAATAGCTGTTTGACGACCTCGGCCCGCGAATATTCGGGAGCTCATTCAAATAACACATCTAAAACTAACTGAGGCCAGGTGGCCGGCGGTTTGCGGCCGCCCTGTTTGGTGCGGATATTGAAGTTCAGCCTAGCTACGTCCCCCCTTTAATAGCGAGGTTTCATGACATCTGCCAAACGCATCCGACTGATGACGGCGTCCTTAATGCTAACCACCGGCATGAACGCCACTGCGCAAACGCCGCCCATCAGCGCTCTCGAACTT
The DNA here is from genome assembly GCA_014376325.1 of Pseudobdellovibrionaceae bacterium. The sequence goes on along the minus strand of JACMRP010000083.1, from coordinate 1,760 downwards.
CAGTGCTTGCAGAGCATGTGCGGAGACGCCAATCCTTTGAGCCATCCTTTCGATCTCTCTAAAAAATATGAAGCGACCACGACGGGCGCCATTTCGCTGATCATGAAAAAACCTTTAGAATATTACATGGGTCGCATTATCCATCACCGCCTTCTGATGGATAAATCCTTAAAAGCGGTCCTTGCGATGAAGGACAAACCAAAATTAAATGAAAAACAAACGGCGTTCATGCAATCGCTTCGATACCTAGGAATGATGAATCAGTATGCCGGAACGATCGAGCAATCGGTGACGAAGGGCTACACGATTAACGCGGTCAATTTAAAAATAGCGATGCCACAACTGACCGACGTAGAGATCGCCGCCATTCAAACTTTAGCAAAGCCCATCGGTTCTATGATGGCAATGCAAGCTTACACGACAATTCCGTACGTCGCGTTCATGAAAATGATTGGTTCCGGTAAGCCGGTCGTCGAGACCCAGATCGCGAACGCAAAAACCTATGAATATATTATGTCTTCGATGAATGTGTATATGCCAAAGATGGACGTCATCAGAACCGGTACGCTCGTGATGAAAAAAGCAGCGACCGGCGCTCTGCTTACGGAATCCGAAGGTAAGATCTTTATTCGACAATTCATCAGCGCGGTCACGATAGTGACAATAACCGATTCCGTGATTCAAGACGCGTTCAAAAAAATCCCCGCAACGACAGAGCAACTCTTAACCGCAACTATGAAAAAGTACGGTGATTCCGAAACTGCCCTGACTATCCAATCACCAAAGACTCTGAAGGCCGTTTTTCAGAAGTCGTTAGACCAATGCATTCCTAAACTTGCTTACTCTTACGCTGCTCTTCCGGACCGCACGCAGCTCGAAACCTTCCGAGCGAACTTCGACCAGATCACGCAACGGGCGCAGACCCTGCTAGAAAAAAGATTAAAGACCTCTTTGCCAGGGGCCTTCCGACTAGAAGTTCAGGCTCCTCAGGACCGCGATTCCGCTTTGGGTGACTGGAAGTACAATCTTGCCGTCGCAACCAAAGAATTGGATCAATCGATTCAACGCCTAAAGAAGATCGACATCAACGATGCCGAAACCGCGCAGTCATTAGTTGTCGCTTCGACATTTACGTTGCCAGAAAAATTCTTCGGGGATGTGGATGCATTTTGCGAACAGGCAAAGCCAGAGTTTTTGACCGACAAAGCCTTACCCGTATACGACTACATCAGCCTCAGTTGGCCGACGATTGTTCATCCTGAATTTGGATTTGGCGTTGCTGCTCACGAACTGGGCCACGTACTTTCCCGCAAGTGGCCCGATGTTGCAAAAGCCGAAACAGATTGCCTGACCGCAAAACAGGGCAATGCCGACCGCACAGAGGAAGATTTCGCAGATCTTTTCTCCGCAGAAATTTTTAACGACTCCTCCGGAAAGCTCGGCGACGTGAAACTCAAAAACTTCGCTTGCGTTCTGAACCCGAGAACCGAAAAAGCCTGGGCTCCAGGGACCTTGAAGCCGGATGACTTAGATAACCATTCGACAGGACTCTTCCGGACGATTGCGGTCACCGCGATGACGGGCACTCAGACCCCGACTTGCAGTAGCTACCTAAACAGTCAGAAAGAGACTCGCTTCGACAAATACTGCAGATGGCAGAAATAGTTTTACGAAACAAATTTCAAAATTTGAATTTAGAAGGCGGCCTAGTGGGCCGCCATTTTTTTATAGATCAGAATGCTGCCCCAGCAGATAGAAAT
>JACMRP010000082.1 GCA_014376325.1 Pseudobdellovibrionaceae bacterium | reverse complement strand
AGCGTAGAAAGTTCTGGAAACCTGCGCTCCGCCGAAAGAACGGTTGTCCAAAAGTCCGCCGTAATCCCGCGCGAAAGGCACGCCCGAGGCCACGGCCTGGTCAATTATATTGACAGAAATTTCTGCAAGTCGGTGAACGTTTGCTTCGCGCGCGCGGAAGTCGCCACCCTTTACGGTGTCGTAGAACAAACGGTAGACCGAATCGCCGTCATTTTGATAATTTTTTGCGCCATTTACCCCGCCCTGTGCCGCGACGGAATGCGCGCGACGTGGTGATTCGTGAACGCAGAAAGCATGAACTTTGTAACCGAGTTCGCCCAATGAAGCGGCCGCACTCGCGCCAGCTAAGCCTGTGCCGACAACAATGACGTTGTGCTTACGTTTGTTCGCCGGATTTACCAGCTTCATTTTAAATTTATGGTCCGTCCACTTATGGCCGATTGAACCTTCAGGAACCTTACCGTCGAGTACTTTAGACATTTTGCACCCCTTAACCTTGTCTCGCGAAGAGATAAACGTAAATTGGCTGAGCGATAAATCCGAGCGCCACAACAACCGCATAGACGACGCTCAGTTTTCTGAGCATTGGTTGGTAACGGCCATTCATCCAGCCGAAAGATTGGAAGACGGAGCCAACACCGTGACTTAAATGAATTCCTAAGAGAACCACGCAAACCAAATACCAGACGACGTACCCAGGTTGCTGAAACACCTGAACCATCAGTTTAAAAAGGTCTCTCATGACGACGCCGTTGACGGTCGTTTCAAAGCGCTCGCCATACTTGAAAGTAATCAAATGCAGGATGATGAAAACCAAAATGATTGTGCCTTGAATTCCCATTGTTTTAGAACCGAAACGCGCTTTCTTTTCACCCTTTGGACTGACCGCATATCCGCCACCGGCGCGGGCCGCACGATTCTGCAGAGTCAAGTTGATTGCAAGATAGACGTGCAGCGCGAGGGCGGCTAGCAGAACGGCTTCCGCAACATAAATAATGTTTCCGCTGGTCAGCGCGTGGCCGTAAGAGTTGTAAGCGTCCGCACTAATGAACATTAAAAGATTGCCGGCCATGTGAGCAAAGACGAATCCTGCCCAGATGATTCCAGCCAATCCCATGAGATATTTTTTGCCGATGGTCGACGTCAAAAAACCATGAGGTGATGAAAGAGACACAAAGAACCCCTTGTCCGCTAAATTGTCATTTGAGCTTCAGTTAATTTTACTCCCGCTAAGTACGCTTGTCCACGGCGCTTTTCGAAACTTTCGCGGCGGGTTAAGTTGCCAATTTTCAGTTTGCCGAAGAAGGCCTTTAAGATACAAAGAACGAACGAGGTTTTAAATGAAAATTTTTGTTTGTATCAAACAAGTTCCGGACACGGAAACGAAGATTAAGATTGGCCCCGACGCCTCAACAATTGATCCTAACGGAATCAAATGGGTCATTAATCCATACGATGAATACGCGATCGAAGAAGCCGTCAAACTTCGCGATGCGAATGCTGGATCACAAGTTTTTGTGATGAGCGTTGGTCCAGGTAAACGAGTTTCGGAATCTTTGCGCACGGCGCTCGCGATGGGCGCCGACGAAGGTATCGTCGTAAATACTCCAGAGAACCTAGACTCCTATTCTACCGCCCGCGCGCTTGCCGAAGTTATCAAAGCTGAAGGCGGCGGGGATGTTATATTCACCGGCAAACTTGCGATTGATGACAACGCCTCATCGGTCACCCAGATGTTAGCAGAGTTTCTCGGTGCGCCCCACGCGACGGTCGTTTCGAAGTTCGCGATGTCGCCAGAGGGCATCACGGTAGACCGCGACATCGAGGGCGGCGCAAAAGAAATTATAAGCCTAAAATCTCCCGCCGTTATTGGAGCAAACAAAGGTTTGAATACACCTCGCTACGCAAGTCTTCCAGGAATTATGAAGGCGAAGAAAAAGGTTTTAAAAGAAATTGAATTCGCTTCACTAAATATTCCGCCATCTGATTTAAAAGTGAAATACTCTCAGTTAAGTTTGCCGGCGGATAAACCCGCGGTGAAGATGCTTTCCGGAGATGCCGCCGCTCAGGCTACTGAGCTAGTAAAACTGCTTCGTGATGAAGCGAAAGTTCTGTAGGAGTATTTATGTCTAAAATTTTAGTTTTTGCTGAACATAAAAATGGCGCCCTCAAGCGCGGCGCTATGGAGCTCTTACAAGCGGCTCAAAAATCTGGAAATACGGTCGTTGGCTTTGCGTTCGGAACGGGCGCAGATGCCGCCGCGGTCGAAATGGGGCATCACGGAGCGTCCGAAGTACATATCGTAAAGGACTCGTCGCTGGATGCTTATAATCCCGAAATCTTCGCGGCGGCAATGGCGATGGTTATCGAAAAAGTACAGCCACAAATAATTTTATCTTCCGCGACGAGCGCCGCGAAAGATATTTTTCCGAAAATGGCTGCTCGCCTAAAAACAGGAATTGTGTCTGACTGCACCGAGCTGACAATTTCTGGCGATAACGTCACCGCAAAAAAACCAATGTATTCGGGCAAGGCCTTTGCCACGGCCAGTTTTGAAAACAGTCCGATCAAAATCGTCTTGATGCGCGCGAATCAGTTGCCGGTAAACGCCGCAGACGCTTCAAAATCTGCAACCGTTACTGAGCACACTCTAGCAAAACCGGATTTAAAAACTCTGATCAAAGAAATCGTCAAAGGCACATCGGAAAAATTAGATCTGACTGAGGCGAACATCGTTGTTTCCGGCGGTCGCGGATTGAAAGAGGCGGGTAACTTTAAACTTTTAAACGACCTAGCAGAAGTTCTTGGCGCAACTGTTGGGGCTTCTCGTGCGGTCGTCGATGCTGGTTGGGTTCCACACGGAATGCAGGTCGGCCAGACGGGCAAGACCGTGGCTCCCACATTGTACATTGCGATCGGTGTTTCGGGCGCAATCCAACATTTGGCCGGAATGAGCGGAAGTAAGGTGATTGTCGCGATCAATAATGATCCCGGCGCACCGATCTTTCAGAAGGCTACTTATGGTATCGTCGGCGATCTTTTCGAGATCATTCCGAAGTTGACCGAAGAGTTCAAAAAAGTCCTCAAGCACTAACTTGAGAAAATATATCCTCGGCTTTCTAATTTGGTTCGCGTATCGCTTGATCGGCCTAACTTGGCGGATCCGTATTCACGAGCCTGAAGCTATGAAACAAGCCATGAAGGACAAGGCCCCTTTTCTGATGGCGCACTGGCACGGCGATGAGATCGCACTGCTCCATCTTACAAGTCGTTATCAAATCGCAACGATGACGTCACAAAGTGACGACGGCCAGATGATGGATGTTATCCTACGATTGCTCGGCGCCAAAACAAGTTTTGGCTCTTCCACCCGGGGCGGTGTCGGTGGTTTGAAAGGGCTCATACGTTTGGTGCGGGCGGGTTCGAACTGCAGCTTTGCCGTCGATGGTCCGAAAGGTCCCATCTATAAAGCAAAGCCCGGCGTCTTTGAATTATCGCGACTGCTTCACTGTCCAATTTATTATTCTGGTGTCAGTGTTGATCGCGCAATTCAGTTTCCGGAATCCTGGAACAAAACTTATTTTCCAAAGCCATTCGCGAAGATTGTGATTCACTGGGCGGGTCCATTGCCTGCCGTGACTAAAGACCAGGATCCAAGAGACCCCGCTCTTGCAGAACAATTAGAATCGCTCTTGCACAGCGCAAAAGAGCAAGCCCTTAAAGTCATTGCTGAACCCTGAACCGGGTGCTAGCGTTTTAATGTGGTATGTCGTCAACTTTTCAAAGGGACTTTTAAGGTATGAACTTGACCTCACTGACTTGTATATTTAGCGCGTTAATTTTGACCACCTCGATGTCTTTTGCACAAAAAGGTTCCGACGTTGTCGCCACCGTGGGCAAAAAGAACATCACCGTGGATGAGTTCAATAAAAAGTACAACGAGGTCAAAACCCAGACGCTCAATCCTCCAGCAAAGTCTGTTTTCCTAGAAGACATGGTTCGTTACGAAGTTGGTTTGCAAGAGGCACAAAAGCGCAATCTCGAACGTGATCCGATGGTGATTGATCGGATTCAACAAGAAATGTACAAAGCGCTGCTAGAAAAAGATCTTGGTCAACGTGTTCAAAAAATCCAGGTTTCTGATGCCGAGATGAAAGCTTTCTATAAAAACAATCCGGAAATTCGCACTAGCCACATTCTGATTGAGTTCAAGCCCGGCGCTACCACGGAACAAGTCGCGGAAGCAAAAAAGCGCGCCACCGAAATTTACGAAGAAGTTAAAAAATCGAAGCGCCCATTCGAAGAACTCGTAAAATTGTATTCGGACGATCCACTAAGCAAGCAGGCGGGTGGCGACGTCGGTTGGCAGTCACGGGTGACTCTCGTGCCTTCGTACTACGATGCGGCCCTCAGCGCTAAAGTTAACGAGATCAAGGGCCTTATCGAAACTCCTTTTGGATTTCACGTTATTAAGGTGACCGGACGACGCAGCTTCGAAGATGCGAACAAGCGCCAAGTTCGGGCGGCGGTTTTTGATGAAAAAAGAAAACAGGCCTTCAACGAATATTTCGATAAATTAAAGAAGCAATATCCGATCAAAACGAATCCCGCTCTTGTTAAATAAGGATCTTTAGAATGAGCTATCGCAAGAGCCCCGCCACCACGGGGCTTTTTATTTTCAGCCTTATCTTCCTAGCTTCATGTACATCAAGCTACCAGAAGCTATCGACAAAGCCGGTCGTCAAAGTAAACGATCACGTCCTGACGACAAAAGAATTTTCGAACCAGATTGCCCGCAAATTAAAAGACCTCGATGCGCTCACCGCGAAAGACCCCTCAACGGTAGCCCGCACTAAAGAGTCTTTAATACGCACTTTTATCGTCCGTGGTCTGACTCTAGATTGGGCACGCGCGAACAGCATCGCCATTGCCGAAAAAGATCTGGATAAAGAAGTGGATAAGTACCGGGCCAACTATCCGGACGATCTTTCTTTCAGGCGCTTGCTCGCTCAGGAAAACCTTTCGTTTTCAGAATGGCGCGAAGAGCTTCGATACACAATGGTTGAACGCGCGGTTTTCGGTAAACTGAATGAGCGTCTTAAGCCGCCGGCAGAAAGCGAAATCAAACAGTACTATGACGAACATAAAGATCAGTTTAAAAAGAAGGATCGAATCTACCTTCGCCAAATTTTGATCGAAGACCAAGCAAAAGCAGATCTGCTAAAAACTCAATCGAAGACCAAAGACTTTAGCGAGCTTGCTAAAAAGTATTCCACCGCGCCAGAAGCTAAACAGGGCGGCCTGATTGGTTGGGTCGAACTCGGTAGCGTCGATTTTTTTGACCCCCTGTTTAAATCCAATGTCGGCAGCATTACTCAAATCAAGAGCCCTTTCGGCTACCACATCGTGAAGGTCGAAAAAAAGGCTCCCGCATCGACGCAACCTTTAGAAGAGGTGCGTAATCAAGTCGTACGTGCACTCACGGGGCAGCGAGAACAGGCGGAGTTCGTAAAATGGTTGGACGCCCAGCTCAGAAGTAGTAAAGTCCTCAAGGATAACGAGCTGATCAGTTCGATCACCGTTCAAACGAGGGCTGACAATGAATAAGTTTTTGGGTCTTTCAGGTTTTATTTTGATGCTCGCAATTCCACTTGTTTCTAGCGCTGAGATCGCTGAACGCATCGTTGCGATCATCAATAACGAGATCATCCTCGAATCCGACTTTAAAACTCTTCAACACAAATTAAAAACTCCGGCAATGATCGACGAAGCTTTATTATCTAGCGGAAAATCTGTTGAGGATCTGAAAAAAGAACGCAAGGTTCAGTTAGACTACTTGATCAACGAAAAGATCATGGAGTCCGAAGTAAAACGTTTGAATCACAGCGTGACAATGGAACGTGTCGATCAAGAAATCAAAGATATGGCGAAAAAGAACAACGTTAGCGTGAACGAAATTTT
>JACMRP010000081.1 GCA_014376325.1 Pseudobdellovibrionaceae bacterium | reverse complement strand
TTGCTGACTTTCTTTTCCCAGTAAGTTGCCTTGTTTGATTTTTCATCAAAGAGCATTCGCGCTTCACGCAGCTGAGCGGTTTCTTTTACGTGCAAGGTAAATGCACTCGGAGTCAGCGTTTCGTAGTCGACAAAGGTATCGACCTTGTCGTCAACGCTATAAAAACTAGAAAATACCGAACTGGATTTAATCGCGATTTTAAAGTTGTAAGCTTTGCGTCCATTAACCGTCGCCATCGGGCCTACCCGCATGCGAAGTTCGCCTGCAGAAACTTTAAAGTAGTGCATGTCATGAATCACTTCTTCACCAACACGGAATGGATCTTTGATGGGACGACGGCCTTGAAAACCTTCACTGTCTTCGAGATCGGGCTGACGAGCGGTTGGCGCTGCTGCGGTTTCCGGTTCGACCATCTTTCCCTTCTTCCCCTTGCTTGCCTTTTTACTTGCAACGATCGTTGTAGGTTTATTTTTGCCGGCGACCTTTTTCTCTAATGGAGATGGGGTTGCCGCAGTGACTGCAGACGGAGTTCCGCTCGTGACTGGGCCCGTGCCCGAAATGATTTTCGGTTCTGCAGAATCGGGTTCTTCGTTTTCGGCATCCGATTCGGCGTCGGCAGGACGCTCGATCTTGATTGCATTTTCAAACTCATCATTTTTTTTAAGCTGAGCAGATTTATCGTATTTAAACGGCGAAGAAGAACAAGCCACCGCAAAGACCATCAGCAAAAGTAAAAATCTCACTCGTATTCCTTCCAACGTCGATGCACCCACATCCACTGTTCGGGATGTTGCCGGATGATGCTCTCGATCTTATCATTAAACCTCTGAGTCATGGCAAGCATTGTGGCTTCTTTATCGGGGGTAACCAAGTCGTCGAAAAAAACCTCATCCCCGAAGACCACGTGCATGCGTTGGTCCGCCCCTTCGTAGGTATAAAGTGGCAGCACGGGGGCGCGAGTTTTTAGGGCAAAAAGGGCGAGCCCGTAAGCGGTCCCGGTCTCTCGACCAAAAAACTTGGTCGGGATTCCGAAGGGACGCCCCATAAACTGATCTACGACAAAAATAAGGCCTTCTTTTCGCTTCAAGGTTTTTAAAATATCAAAGGCGTTGCTCGGACCGTGGGCGTCGATATAACGGACGCCTTTTGCCCCGCGGAAAGTAAACCAAAGATCATTCACGAACTTATTTCTAAATAACTTTGTGATGATACTTACGGGGTAGCCCTTCATGACTAGCGCCGAAGTCCCGACGTCCCCATTCCCTAAATGCAGACTCATTAACAAAACACCTTTTTCTTTTGCGAGCGCCGTTTGATAAATTTCGAGACCATGAAAGTCGACGGTGCGATCTAACCATTTTTGATCCAGGTGCGGGACAGTAAAGAGTTCAAAAAAGCCGCGGCCCATATTGTAAACGCTCGCACGGCCAACGCGCCATCTTTCCGCTTCGGTCCATTCTGGAAAAGCAATTTTCATGTTGTCCGCAACGACGTCCCTGCGGATGCGAAACAGATCAATCCACAAAAATCCAACGAGCGCGCCCATCCCGCGCACGACCGACCTTGGCAGTTGAAACCAAAGAAAACTGACACCGCGGATGATAGAGTTAATGAAAGACTTGATCCAGGATTTCATAAAATGAATCCTCCCGTCCAAGCAAACGAACTTCGAGCGGCGCGACCCATAAGGGCGCGTCTTGTGGCCAAAGTGCTCGTAATTTTACAAAATCTTTTTCGGTTGTGATGGCGTCGGTAATTCCTGCGCGTTCAAGATCCGATATGATTGTAGCGACATTTTCAGCAGTGTAAACGTGATGATCTTCAAAGCGATGATGTTTATCGATCACTAAGCCAAATTTTTTGATCCCGTCTTCAAAACCCTGCGGCTGTCCGATGCCGCTGATAAGCTGACAACGCAAACCACCGCATCCCGACAAATCTCGGTAAGGAGCTACAGATTTCTGCATCAGCCGAACAAGATCAAAAGCAAAACAAAAAACGGGTTTACCAAATTGAGTTTCTAACTGGCTGACCAGATGATTTACTTCGGCTTCGCTAACCAAGTTAATTTTAGTGACAACTATGGCGTCGGCCCGAGCAAGGTTTTCGAAAGGCTCCCGCGCACGACCCGTCGGGATGCATTCGTAATTTTCGCGTTTTTCAGTGGCGTCCAGAATGACGATATCCAGATCACGATGAAGTTTACGGTGCTGAAATCCGTCATCGATGATGACCAACTGGGGCGGATTTTTTGCCACCGCAACTTGTGCCGTTTCGAATTTTTCCGGACCAACAAAAACATCGATCATTGGGTTTCTGATCGCGAGAAGGACAGGTTCGTCGCCATAATACTGAGCCGCATTTGGCCGCTTCGTATCGACCTTAGAAATCTCTTTGGCTTCTGCGCGGTAATTGCGGCTGACGACCGTAACCTGCAGGTGTTTTCGTAGATAATACTTAATACAAAAATCCGCCAGTGGTGTTTTTCCGGTACCACCCATGGTCAAATTTCCAATGCTCAAAACGGGCACCGAAATCTCTATCGCCTGAAGATAGTCATGTTCGTACAGGTAATTTTTTGCTTTCACGACTCCGCGATAGAGTCCCGTCAAAGCGCCGAGACCCTTCATGATTTGAAATACTCTTCTAGCGATTCGGCCACCCGTTTCGTAGCACCTTTATCGCCTAGATGTTGCCTGAGACCGGCAAGATCTTCACGAACCTTGGCCGTGTAAGCCGGGTCCGTAAAATAGCGGTCCATCAGCGTAAATAACGTTTCCGTGTTGGCGCCGGACTGCCAGCGCTCGGGGCATACTTCGCGGCCCAAAATCAAATTCACTAAGCCAAAATACTTTACTCCGCGAATCATGATTTTCGCAAAAAGTCCGGTCATGAATTTCATACGGTACATGATGACCATTGGCTTCTGCAAAAGGCCCACCATTAAAGTTGCGGTGCCAGAGGCAACCAATACAAAATCTGCTAGATGGACCATGCGTGCGGGATCGTCCTTCATCACAATGTATTCCAAGCGGAAGTCTTCGAGATAAGGTTCCAGCTTTTCTTTTTCAAAAGTCGGCGCGACCATGATCAAAACTTTGACGTTCTGGTGTTTGAGCGCGAGTTTTTTTGCAACTTCTAACTGGATCGCAAAATGCTGTTTAAGTTCGAGATTGCGACTGCCGGGCATCAGGCCGACCACGATTTCGTCGTCGCGAATACCACACTGATTGCGGTGATTTTTGCGATAAACCGGATCAAAAAGTTTTTCATCCAATTCGTCCAAAATTGGATGACCGACAAATTGGCAAGGGACGTCGTGCTCTTTATAGAAAGCAACTTCAAACGGAAACAGCACAAAAACTTTTTGGCAGTATTTTTGGATCGTCTTTACGCGACCTTTTCGCCATGCCCACACTTGCGGAGAAATGTAATACACGACCGGTATTCCGAGCGCGTGTAATTTTTTTGAAAGCATTAAATTAAATTCTGGATAATCCATGACGATCACGACGTTAGGTCGCCGCTCGGCAGCCGCTGCCACCAAATCGTCAAATACTTTTTTAAGGCGGCTGTATGCGCTGATGATTTCTGCCGCACCAACGACGGCCATTTCTTCCGCCTTGCCGATGCGCTCAAAACCAAGCTTTTCCATGTCCTTACTTCCGACACCGAAGGCTTTGATTTTTTTATTTTCACTCTGCCAGTATTCAAGCAATCGCTGCGCGTAAGTCACGCTGGAGGCTTCTGCAGCAACGATCATCACTTGATTCATAGCGTGGCCTCGATTTTGGCTTTAATGTCTTCAATCGCTTTCAGTGCCTTGAGCCCGTCCATTCCGTTTACCGGTAAAGAGGTTTTATTCGCGACCGCCGCGATGAATGCGTCCGTTTCTTTTTGAAGGGCGTCTTCTTTGGTCACGGTCCAAGCGGTTATTTTGACCGGTGCATCGCCGCCGCCAGGTTCGCACTTTTCGATCTCGAGCGTTCCCGTGTTTACGTAAATAATGCTTTCGGCCTGAGTCACGCGGATCCAGCGCTGCATATTTGAAGAAACGCGGCTAACGTTGATTTCAACGACCAGTCCGGACTTCATCTTTGCGGTGACCTGGGCCGTATCCAGTTCTGACGAAATCAATTTCGAGCCAGATGCCGTGAAACTTTCAATCTCGCTGTCCGATAGCCAGTACAATAAATCCATGTCGTGGATCATCAGATCATGAAGCACACTGACGTCCGCACCGCGTGCCTTGTAGGTCGCAAGGCGGGTTAGCTGAACGTGCTTCGCATTTTTCATATGCTTTTTTAATTCTAAAATAGCTGGATTAAATCTTTCGATATGTCCGACAGCGAGCAAAACGTTTTTCTGCCTCGCGAGCGCGACAAGCTCTTCGGCTTGCGCGACCGTTGCCGTGATAGGCTTTTCAACATTGACGTGAATTCCATTTTCGATAAACAATTTAGCAAGCTCGAAGTGGGACTGAGTGCTCGCGGAAATCGTGACCAAATCCACCTGGCCGATCAAATCCTGAGCCTTGTGAACTGCCGCAACACCAAGTTCCGCCGCAACTTTATCAGCTTGCGCGGGAGAAAAATCGCAAACTCCGACAAGTTGGACCGCGGGGTTCTTTAAATACTTTTGGGCGTGAAACGTCCCTAGGTAACCGACCCCGACAACCGCCGCGCGAAGTTTAGGACTCGTCATCACCGACCTCTTTTTGATTGCGGCCAATAGCGATGCCGCGTTTTGAGCTTTTTATAAAATGAACAAAGTGTTCTAGATTTTCACTCGGCTTGCATTCTTGAATAATGCGCTCGAGGTTTTCATTCACGGTGCCGGTGCCCATCGCCATGATTCGGATCGCTTTGTGGATGTTGTTGGCCTCATCCCGCGAAAATCCTTTTCGGATCAAACCGATTTTATTTGTGGCCCGAACAACGGCGTAATTGCCCTGCGCTTTCGCGAATGGGGGAATATCTTTATTAACGACCGAACTGCCGGCAACGAAAGCGCCGCGACCAACCCGCGTGAACTGATTAAATCCACAGAGTCCGCTAATCACGACGTTGTCTTCGATTTCGCAATGACCGGCAAGATGACTGTCGTTCGCGATGATGACGTTATTGCCGATCTTGCAATCGTGACCGATGTGCGTGTACGCCATCAAGTAACAGTTATCGCCGATCTCGGTTTTTTTATCACCCTTCGCGGTGGCCAGATTCACCGTCGAAAACTCTCGAAAGGTGTTGTTACTTCCGATGATCAAACGAGTTTCTTCTCCCTTGTAGGTCACGTCTTGCGGAGGTCCGCCGATCACCGAGCCCGGAGAGAAATGATTGTTCTCTCCGATTTCGATGTAGCCGTGCCTGTAACCGAGGGTCATGTGACCTTCAATAAAGGTCCCTTTGCCGATCTTCCCCTTACCTTGGATAAGGCAATAAGGGCCGATTTCAACATCCGCACCAATTTCAACATCAGGTGATACGACACTTGTTGGGTGAATTTTCATGATCTAAATCTATTTCTCTTTTTCGTAAGATTTGATTACTTCCGCCGTCAAATCAGAATCGGCCGCTGCAAAAAGAACCATCGCGCTGTTTTCAAGAACAACAGAGTATCCTTTTTCTTTAGCTACTTTTTCGATCGTCTTTTTCATTTTTTCTAAGATAGGAGCGGTCAGGTCGCGCTCTTTCTTTTGAATTTCGACTTGGCTTTTGCCAACGACGTCGCGGTATTTCATCATTTCTTCTTGAAATTCAGCCTGTTTTTTACCAAGAACTTCTTCCGATAAGACGGCTTTTTTGCGCTCGAGGTCTTCGCCCATTTTTTTCAAATCGGCTTCTTTTTTCTCGAGTTCTTTTTTCTTTTTATTAAATTCGCCTTCAAGTTCGGTCTTCGCTTTTTTGCCAGCAGCCGTCGCTTGAATAGCTTTTTGCATATCGACAAATCCGATTTTTGTTTCAGCGGCCTGAGACATGCTTGTCACTAATAGGATTCCGGCGATCGTTGCGATGAATGTTTTCATATTTGCTCCCGAGTTCTTTCTGTTAATAATACTTTTAAACTTATAATTTTTAATTAAACCCAAAACTTAAAACGGCGTCCCGATCGAAAAGTCGAAAATCATTGGATCTTGGTTGTAGATCGGATCACGATTCATCGGGAAACCCCATTCGAAGCGCAACGGTCCGATCGGCGAGAACCAACGGATACCAAAACCTACGTCCCCAAAGAAACGGTTCGGTCTAAGTTGATCTTCTGCCTGTCCGACATCGTAGAACAAGACACCCATGATTTTTGCTTCGCCAATCAGCGGGAACTGCAATTCTGTCTGGTAAAGGAACTGCTGTTGTCCACCGTAGAAAACCTGTGCCGACTGCTCTGCAAGTAAGGCGTTTCCACCGTTCGCGGCAAAGGTATCGTTGTATTTCTTTTGGGACCGAACTTGTTTGCCGACTTGATAAGGACGGTATCCACGCAATGAATAAGGTCCACCGAGCAAGTAAAGCTGATTGAATGGCGGTACTTGTGCGCCAGCCAAACTTTCAATTTTGCCGTAAGTGGCAGAGTTTCTCCAAATCACATCCCAGAAGATATTTTTGAAGTAACGGAAAATCGCCGTGCCCTTTTGATATTTCAAATCCCCGCCGACGCCCGCGTATTCGTAAGAGAAACTTGTCAGGATCCCTTTGCTCGTCATGAATCGATCATTCCGAGTATCGTACTGAACGGTGCTCGTCAGT
>JACMRP010000080.1 GCA_014376325.1 Pseudobdellovibrionaceae bacterium | reverse complement strand
TAAACTCAAACCTGCATCTTCATGATTTCTTGATACGCATCAACGATCTTATTTCTAACTTGAACCATGACACGTAAAGCGATGTCCGCTTTTTCTGCCGCGATCATCACGTCGGCGACGTTGTCCGTACGGCCGGTCGCCAAATCTTGTGCGCCTTTATCAGAAGCTTTTTGCAGCTGATTGACGTTGTCGATGGAAGCTTTCAGCGTGTCGGCAAAACTTTTACCTGCTTCGCCTGCACCACCGATAGGACTTGAACCACCAGGTGAAAGTGGTTGATCAATCGTCAATGACTTTGAGTCTCGAATTGATCCGGTATCTAAAAATCTGTTCGCACTTGATACTGTAAAACCCGCCATGGCTTTGATTCTCCTAATCTATAATTCTACTCTGAAACAAACTTGTTCTACTATTCATTTCAGGTATTTACCCCTGATTACCGACCTATCTCGAGACTGCTTAATGCCATATCTTTTGTTGCTTGCATCGCCGAGACGTTGGCCTCGTAAGAGCGTGTTGCCTGTATCATGTTGGTCATTTCTTCCATTAAATTGATATTCGGGTACGCAACATATCCTTCAGGATTTGCGTCAGGATGATCCGGTTCATACTTTAGTAGAGGTGCCTTACGATCAGAAATAATGTCGGTGACTTGGACGCGTTGGAAATCTGATTTGGGGCTCGTTGCCGAAACGATATCGCCGAAATCTTTAACGTCAGGCATAGATTCAAAGACGACATCTTTGCGACGGTAAGGACCGCCCTCTGGACTTTGGGTCGTGTTGATATTTGCGATATTGCTGGAAATCGTATTCATACGCATTCTTTGCGCTGCCATACCGCTTCCGCTAATTCTCATTCCAGTAAAAAAGTCAGCCATCCTAGCCCTCTTTTTAAAATATTAACAAATCGAAACCCTCAACCGATCGAAAACTATCGATCGCCGATGGCGTACTTTAACGCTGCCATTTTTTTATTGATCAACTGCAAAGCCGTTTTGTACATAATCGCGTTCTCTGAAAGCGCGGACATTTCTTTTTCTAGGTCGACGGTGTTGCCGTCATTGTTGATTGCGCCTTCGGGATTTTCGTAAATGTCCGGTCGTACCGCGGCCGTCGATCCTCCGACAGAAATATGTTCCGAGTTTGAAGTGCTCATGCCGCGCAAACCATCAAGGTCGATCGCACGTGCAAGCGCGCCTTCGAAATCCATTTTTTTTGCGTGATAGCCGGGAGTCTCTGCATTGGCAACATTCGAGGCCGTCACGTTGTGCCTCATCTGGCGCATCGCAAGCGACGTGCCGAGGGCATTCATCGTTTTATCAAATAAACTCATACCAAACCTGCCTGTCTGTATTCGTTAATTTTATTTCTTAAAGTGCGAATGCTGATTCCAAGAAGTTCAGCGGCACGTGTGCGGTTTTGCTCCGTCATTTGAAGGGTCTGAAGAATTAGTTTCTGCTCTACCTCAGATAAAGTCATTCCGGCAAAACTAGCTGACTCTTTTTTGGTTTCGATGCCCTCGATAGAAATCTCCGATGCATGAATCAGATTCCCGCGGGAGATGATGACCGCGCGCTCGAGAACATTTTCGAGCTCACGAATATTGCCCGGCCAGTTCCACATTTTCATTTTCTCCAGGGCTTCAGGGCTTAAATCCAAATCGCCTTTTTGGTGAATAATACCAAATACGCCCATTAAATACCGAGCGACCGTTTCGATATCGGTAACCCGTTCACCTAAAGACGGTAGTTCTAAGTTTAGAACCGTTAGGCGGTAATAAAGGTCCTCGCGAAATTGACTTTTTTGAACAAGGGACTTCAATGACACCCTGCTGGTCGACAGTATACGAATCTTGTCAGAATCGCCCCTGCCCTCAAGCGCTTCGAATAGACTCTTCTGCTGATTAGCTGAAAGTTTTTCAACATTTTCGATCAAAAACACCTGCGAAGACAACTTAGCAAAGAACGCGGCAAAGTCGAAATCTTCGACCATTTCTGAAGCGTCAATCATTACGTATTCGTAGGCGCCGAGGATATGTTTTGCCAAATGGCTTTTTCCGGTACCGGTTGGCCCAGAAATAAGCACATTCGCTTTCGAAGCTTTCACAGCCGGCAACAAGGTTTTAGCCTTGTTAATCTTTTCGTCCACAAAATTTAAATTCTCTAAATCAATAAATGACATGATTCCTCTGTTACTGCTGTGACATTGCGGGAATGCGTTGAATGTACTTCTTGTAGTCCCCACGCCATTCGGAGTTTTTCAACTGCTCTTGCGCGAGGTTGTACCAAAAATCACTTTTTCCGTTTTTAAGTTTGCTCCAAATATCAGCAGCCTTTTGAACTTCGCCGTCTTTAAAATAGATCTGACCAAGCTTGTAACGGACGCTCGCGAGTGGGCGTTTTTCTTCGTAAGTATTCAGAAGTTTTTCGAAAGCGCCGATCGCCAGTTTATTATCGCCTTTTTCCGCATACAGGTGACCCAATTGCTCTAAGCTCTGAGCGTGGACGTTCGTTGGAACCGCTTTGGAATCTGCCATAAGGACATCGACTTTTTTCAAAGATTCGATAGCGGCGTCTTTCTTACCTTGCTTGACTTCAAGTTGCGCCAATCGAAGATAAGGCTCGGCGACCAGCTGAGCCTGCCCCTTCCAAGTACGCAGCAACTCAGTCAAGTATCGAACTGCGGAGTCAAGATCGCCACGTTTTTCAAGAAGGTCGACCGCGATGCGCACACGTTCAATCTGCTGGTCTTCCGGCAGCTGTTCCGGATTTTTGATATTTTTCAAATACTCATAAGCTTGATTCAATTTTTTCTGAGCAAAAGTAGCGGCGGCCAAACGTAAGTTTAAATCGTCTTCGCTCGGCTTTTGCTTAATGATGGTTAGTTCTTTATCGCGCGCGGTCCCGCGAATCGCGTATACTTTATTTAGAACATCACGATAGTACTTTTCTGCTTCACTCGGGGCGCCGGCCTTTTCGAATGCTTTAGCCAAATAAAATTTCGTATCGATGCGTTCGTTATTCTTAAGCCAGTTATCGGCGTACTTTGCGTGAGTTTTCAGGGCTTTGATAAAATCCCCGCTATTTACTTGATCGTGAATTTCGTCCGTAATATTTGAGACAATTCTCTTTGTAAAAAGGTTTCGGTCTACGGTGGTCGGGTTTTGCTGGTAGTACTTAGTTAGAAGGTCGATAGCCTTTTCACTTTCGCCACGCGCAGAAAAGCCTTCGGAGATCATGATGGTGCCGAACTGTTCAATATTTGGTATTTCGAGCCGTTTTACTAAAGATAAAATCTCTCTAGATGAAGCGTCAACTTCCTTCGGCTTCATCGCCTTCATACGTGCGCTGGTTAAACGCAAACGAGCGATGATCGCGTTATCATTTTCACCGTAACGGAAGTAAGTTTCTAAATAAGCTCCGATAACCCGCGCTTTATCGGCGCCCAAAATTTCCAAGAGCTCCCCTAATCGAGTCATGGCAAATGCCGCGTGTTCATGCGACGGGAACTTTTTTATGAATTCTAAATAAACATCCAAGCTTTTGCGATATTCACCTAGCCCAAATAGCGCCTCGGCTTGATTATAAAATGCGTTCGGGTAGTCACTTTGATATTCAGGATAATTTTTGACGGCCTCTTTGTAAGTGTCGATTGCTTTTTGGTAATTGCGCGCCTGAACAAACACATCACCGTTGCGGTAAGCTGCCTCTGCACGGATCTCTTTATGAGGACTCGATTTCTGCAGTCCGTTGAATACATCTGCCGCTTCCTGGTGACGATTTAATTTTGCGTATGCTGATCCCGTTCCCAGCCGGGCAAGGTCGTTGGACAAGGCATCGGGTTTGCCAGCGTAATTTTTATCAATATGTTCGTTGAAAGTACGGATGGCTTCCAGCGAATCACCCTTTTCCAAAGCCATGTAGCCGAGCATCAAAGATGTTCTTTCGACCAATGGAGATTTCGGATGCTTCTGAATTGCCTGTTTGTATTTTACTTGCGCGATTTCGTAATACTTTTGTTCGTTCTTTTCTTCCCAAAGCGCCTTGTAAACATCCGCCGTCATGAAATCGACGATCTCGTTGTATTCAGATTCGGGATATTTCTTACGAAACCATTCTTCGGTCTTTAAATAAACAGCGAAACGTTTCTTTTCGAAAAGTGTCCACAAAAGACGTGCTTGTTTATTTTCGTCATTATTCTTAGTTTCGATTTCGTAAATAGGAGCCGCGATCTTCATCTTCTGCCAATAATGATTCTCTGCACGGATCATCGGGTACTGAATGTAATAGTTTTCTTTACTACGAATCATTTCGTCTTCTTTTATTTCGTAATCTTTAATCGCGAAGCGTTCGAAGTT
>JACMRP010000079.1 GCA_014376325.1 Pseudobdellovibrionaceae bacterium | reverse complement strand
TGAAATACTGTTGGCAACTCCTGGTCGATTGCTTCAGTTACTGCAAAAAGATTTACTGAATATGAGCGATGTTCGCATGCTGATCTTTGACGAGGCTGACGAAATGCTCGATCAAGGATTTTTGCCGGACTCTGACACCATCACGAGCGCCTGTCCGAAAGACGTTCAGATGGCGATGTTTACGGCGACCTTATCGGCATCGGTTCAAGATCTAATTAACATGCAATTCACTTCCGCAGAAGTGATCCGCACGTCCGGTGCCGGCAAGACCGTGACTTCATTAACAACGCACAACCGAACCGTCAAAGACGGAGTCCGCTGGGAAGTTTTCGAAACGATCTTGGCGAAGCCGATCGCGGGTGGCACTTTGGTTTTTGTGAATACGCGCGAACAGTGCGACAAGCTCGCGAAAGAAATTGTTGAAAAGGGTTACAATTGCGCCGTTTACCGCGGGGAGATGGACAAAAATGATCGTCGGGCGAATCTTAAAAAATTCCGCGAAGGCAAAATTGATATCCTGGTGTCGACCGATCTAGCGGCCCGTGGTCTGGATCTAGAACACGTGGGTCGCGTGGTGAATTTCCACTTACCACGACAGATGGTGAACTACCTTCACCGTGCTGGTCGAACGGCACGTGCCGGCAAACCGGGCGTGGTCATTAATCTGGTCACCGAACGTGATCAACGTCTGATCAGTCAGCTCAACGCGAAGACGCCGAAGGTGGATCCGAACAAAGGCGAAATGCGCACGACGGCGGCGACAAAAGCGTCACCGACTTTGCCCGGACGAAAACACTCGGCCGTTAAAAAGAAAAAAGCGAAGAAGCTGGGATTTCAGCGGGCTTAGTTCACTTCCCCCCACATTTGCACATGGGGGTAGAAGGTGCGGAAATGCGACTCGCTCATTTCCATCCCCGACATCAGGGGCCAATGGCATATAAACCAGATCATCGCAACGGCCGTCAAAACTTTGAGGGCCGTTTTTTTTGTTTTCAGTCGGTACACGATGGCAAAACTTAAAAACACCGACGTCGGTAAATAGTAAGTATAATAAGTGACGGGCCTTGCCTGAACGGCCCAAAATAACCAGGGCATAAGACACAGTGCTAATATCCACAAAAATTGCCAGGACTTTTTAAACTCTCCCGCAATCAGGGCCGCTATTCCGGCGATCAGTACAAACGGGTTTCCGAATAGGACCACGGTTAAAAACTTTGTCGCGTCCCGATTATCCGGCGGAAATACCGCAAGCCACATTGGTTGCAAACGCATGGGCCACTGCCACCAGGCAGAAGTGTTCTCTAAAGATAACTCCGCTGACATAACCGCGGGATGATGAAAGTCCCACATCGAAAACTGCAGCTGAAAAATACTTTGCAAATCCGCCCAGTGCATATTGGTTAAGAAGAAAAACGGCAAAAAATAATAAGCTAACGCTGCCGTCATAAAAGACAGCCAGTTTCGCGCACCGAAGCGCTTCGAATGCAGCATAGCCGCGACCGCAATTCCGAAAAGCACAATCGCTGACCACTTCGATGCCATCGCCAAACCAAAAAACAGACCCGCAGCACCCAGGATCGCGTTTGTTCGTGCGTGCATCTTACCGCGCAACAGGTAAAGGACCGTCGTGATCCCAAATACCGAAAAGCCAAAGCTGTATATGTCCAGAAAAGCCAGTCTGGACAGGGGGTAGAACAATCCATTCGCAAAAATCAAAAGGATCGTCAGTAAAGCCAGCATGGAAGATTCGAAAAAAAACAAAGCCATGAGGTACAACGAAGTCAGGGTTGCTGCTCCCATGACGGCGCTACCGATCCGCCATCCGAGCGGACCGTCGCCAAAGCTGCCGATTCCGATGGCGATGATTTCTTTAGCGACTGGTGGATGCTGATAATTCGGATCGGGCCGCGCGTGCAATATATCCATCGCCGCTGGTACGTAGAATTTTTCATCATAGACCTGCCGCGCGGGCCGCTCCAGATAAAATAGCAGCAGCGTCAGGGTCACCAAAAATACGATAAGCGGGTTTTTATTTTTCAATGCCTTTATCGTAGTTGCGTCCTGCAATGCGGGTCAATTCTTAGCTTCCGTAATTTGGCTTTCACGATCTGGTCGACCTTCATGATTAAGGGCACTGGGGACAAACGTGTATTTCATTCGCTATATAAACCCCTGAAGGTCTACTTCAAATCGTTAGAGACGCCCCCGAGACAATTGTTGAAGTCATGACGGCAATGTCACTTCACACTTGGAGACGTCGCGGTTAGATTGCCGGCATGAATCCAAATCCAGTGGTCTTGACCGATTTTCAGACGATTCTTCCCCTCCACCACCTCGATCAAGCAAGCCTGATTGAATGGAGTGCTCAGCGCCACGGGCTCATCGACGGACAGCGCTTCGAAAAAATATTTCACCGGTACGCGGTCCCTTCGGAGAAGATCAACGAACGGTACTTCGAATGTGTCGACGCTCTTCATTCACCCTCCGTCGTCGACGAAAGCTTAAGAAATCAACTGATGTACCAGCACAGCGAATCACACCCAGAAGGCGCTGGCATTGACCAGCGAGCCCAGTTTTTTCAGCACCGAGCAAACCAAATCTTTGCCGAATTTTATCCAGCAGCGATCGCGGCCCCCGACCATTTGATTCACGTGACGTGCACGGGCTACGTGGCACCGAGTGCCGCCCAAATGCGTGCGCGTGATTGGAGTCAGCAAACCGCGGTGACTCACGCTTACCATATGGGATGTTATGCGGCCCTGCCCGCTTCACGGATGGCGCTGGCCTTTGCGAATACGGGTGATCAAAATACGCGCGTGGATATCGTTCATACCGAAATGTGCAGCCTGCACATGAATCCCGCAAATCACACTCCGGAACAAATGGTCGTACAGAGTCTTTTCGCCGATGGTCACGTCAAGTACTCTGCAGTCAGCGAAAGCAAAGCTAAATCTGGTTTTCGGATGCTAAAATTTCAAGAGTGGATCTTGCCCGATTCCTCAGACGATATGAGCTGGGTGCCCGCCCCTTGGGGAATGCAGATGACGCTTTCCCGCGAGGTTCCAGCGAAGATCGCGGCCCACTTAAGGCCGTTTATTCAAAAGCTTGCGCAAGACAGCGGTCAAAATGTTTCTGAATTATTAAAAA
Organism: Pseudobdellovibrionaceae bacterium; assembly: GCA_014376325.1. The sequence goes on along the minus strand of JACMRP010000079.1, from coordinate 3,560 downwards.
ATTCTACCTTCGCGGTCCATCCGGGTGGGCCAAAAATTATCGATTCGGTACGGGAGACTTTAGAGCTCTCTCACGAGCAAGTTTCGGTCAGCCAAAAGATCTTACGCGAACGTGGGAATATGTCTTCCGCAACCCTTCCTCATATTTGGAAAGAAATTTTGGAATCAAATCCGAAATCGGGCACGAAGGTCGTGAGCCTTGCTTTCGGTCCGGGACTGACGATGTTCGGAGCCTTGTTTGAAATCATTTGATTTGTTTTTGTACTTTCCATTCGTTGCGCAGGGCTTAGCGATTGCCGTGGATGAGTTTTACTTTCATCGAAAACGCGGTCTGCCACGCTGGGAGCGAATCGGGCACCCGATGGACACACTGTCGGTTTTGCTCTGTTTCGGCTTCGTTTTACTTGTTCCGTATTCGGAGTCCGCGCTAGTGGGCTACATCGCGCTTTGCGCGGTTTCTTGTTTGCTGGTGACCAAGGACGAATTTGTGCATCAAGAAATTTGCACAAAAACTGAAAGCTGGCTTCACGCAGTTTTATTTATTTTGCATCCGCTGTCCTTCGTTAGCGCCGGCTTTTTATGGCACGGAAATTTTGGCATCGAGATGCTGCAGATGCAGACCGCTTTGATTTCGGCATTTCTGATTTACCAAATTTTGTATTGGAGTCCCCGATGGGTCAAAACCAAGTAGACAATTCTATTTATGATCTTTACGGTGATCGCTGGTACACGGCCTTTGACGATCCGATCGCGTTGTTGCGGGCAGAATCCAAAGTCAAAACTCCGTGGATTATCGAAAGACTAAAAAAACACTTTCCCGATGGCGAAGTGTTGGACGTCGGCTGCGGCGCCGGCTTTTTGAGCAACGCCCTTGCCCGCGAAAATTTCCGGGTGACCGGCGTTGATTTGTCCGAGAGCAGTTTAGAAACCGCCCACCGTCACGACCACACCGGCAATGTCCGTTACGTCACGGCCGACGCCTTTCATTTGCCTTTCGCGGATCAAAGTTTTGACGTCGTGACTGCGATGGATTTTTTGGAACACGTGGAAGATCCTGAAGGCGTTATCAAAGAATTTTCGCGGGTTCTTCGGCCCGGCGGAATATTTGTGTTTCACACTTTCAATCGCAATTGGCTCGCCTACTTGGTGATTATCAAAGCGGTGGAATGGCTGGTAAAAAATACTCCCCGCCACATGCACGTCTTGCGGTTATTTATCAAACCATCGGAAGTAACGGAGTACTGCGCAAAGGCGGGACTCAAGGTTCAAGAAATGAGCGGCATTAAACCGGTTTTTAGATCTATTCCGGTGTCCAAAATTTTTTCCGGCGTCGTTCCTGAAAGTTTGCGCTTCGAAATGACGCCTTCGTTGAAATTATCCTACATCGGCTACGCTATCAAAAATAACTAAAACAACAGACCGATCTTTGCGGCGGTTTCGGTCCGGGTTTCGCTTGCGGCCTTTAAGCTTTGATCGTCCGTGGAATAGCTAACACCATAAAGGATCGAGACGCTCTCGAGTTTTTGCAGCAGTGAAAATTGCGCAACGTACTCCATACCATTTTTAAGGCCGCGGGAGGAGACCGTTAATTGTGCCGGCAATGCGGACGCTTTCGCGTTTAGTAAAACTTCAAAATGCTCACCCTCATAAGCGGACCATTCTGCCATGGCGAGCGGGTTCCAGAAACTGCTCTTGATGATCAGCGGATCCACCGGAGTGCCGCCAATGTTTTCCAGAAATATATGATCTCCGTAACTTGCGCCGAATCCGAATCGTAAGCTTGGCAAAATGCGGTTCAGGAAAATAATTTCCCCTCGATATAGGGTCGTCGTATCTAAAACGGGAGCGCCGCTCACCGCATTGACGGCATCGGATTTTAACTGAGTTCCGCTGTAGGAAAAAATCGTCGAAAACGACGGGTTCCACCAATGATCCCACGCGAGTTCTAATCCGTAAGCTGAACTAGATTCCAGCTTGTAGCTTGCACCACTCGCATCTTCGGTGGCGGTCTGTTTGATTTGCGAATAGCTCGGAATGATAGAGAAATAACTGTTCGGCAAATGATGTTCGGGCATGTGCGGTGGTAATGCCGGCGCCGCAGGCGGTGGCGGTGGAAGTGCCGGTGCGTGCGCGACTTCGATCGGGGGTACTAGAGGGGGTGGCAATGGCGGAGCTTCTGCCGGAGCGTGCGTTTCAGCAACCGCTTGAATTGCGGCGACGGATTCTTGAACGGTTTTATTTTCTTTATCTTCCAGGATCACTTCTTGGCCGGGCTGTACGAGCGATGGATTGGTTTTTGCCCACGCGTTCAGCTTGTAGATTTTCAGAATGCTGCCCTTCGGTCCAAAAACGGGCTCACCGTAGTAGCTCCGGGCCACGCTCGCTAAAGTTTCGCCTTTTTTAAGTACGTAAGTTTTTGCTTCTGCCGCCGCAAACCGAACCGAAACCGCTGCAAAAATAATAGCGGACGCAATGTGTACTCTCGAACGAACCATCATGGGAACTCCTCAGCTGAAGTGATGTAAAAGGCTCTCACAGGTTCAGAGGATTTGGAAGCCGTTTCAACCTGGCCAAAGCCTGGTAGGTCCATAAAATGATTTCACGGATGCTCACATTTTTTGCACGAAATGTTCGATTTCGCTTATAGTCCCAGCTCTCATCCACCAAAGGACTACCGAATGAAATTTGTCTTTGCCGCCGGCCTGATTTGCCTGTTTGGGAGCGCTAACGCAGCACCGACCGTTGACCGTGCGAAAGTCCTTCTAGAAGAGATCAAGCTTCAACCAGACACAAAGCGCATCATCGTCCCGGTCAAAGTCGAAGCAAAGATTCAGTCCTTAGTCAGCGCCGATATTGAAGGCCACGTCACCCGCATTACGAAGCCATTGGGCTCGGTCGTGAAAAGTGGCGAAATCGTGATGTACCTAGAAAATAAGGATCCTGGTTATACATACGCTGCGGTCCCCGTGCGATCCCCCGTCGCGGGTGTCATCAGTCAGTATCACACGAGCCAAATGACGAAGGTCAACCGGGGCGACAAATTGTTTACCGTGATTGATCCGAAGACGCTAAAAATTTCAGCAGAGTTTCCAAGCTCGGACATGAACGCGATTAAAAATGGCCAAACGGGGAAATTTAAGTCCGAATCCCAAACCCCTGCGCCCCTGTCGATACGGGTCATCGGGATCAGTCCGCTCGTCGATGCCAGAACCGGCACCGCATCGGCAGAGTTAGAATTTGTAAATTCCAAAGATGTATTGCCACCTATCGGCAGCATTGGCCAAGCGACTTTCGAAATTGATCAAGGTAAAATCATGATGCTGCCAGAGGCTTCGTTGGTTTTTCAAAACGGCAAACCGATGGTTCGAGTGCTTAAGGGCAAAGACGGCTTCGACAAAAAACTGGTTGAACTCGGCGAACAGCGCGACGGCAATTACGTCATAAAGGGCGGTATTGTCAGTGGCGACAAAATCGTCGTTAGATCCAGTCGCCCGCTCAAAGAAGGCCATCTCTTCGATGTTGAATCCACATGGGCCGAGAAAACACGATGATCGGAATTTA
>JACMRP010000078.1 GCA_014376325.1 Pseudobdellovibrionaceae bacterium | reverse complement strand
GATAGCGCAAAGCTGACGAACTTGATCTCATTAGTTGGCACCATCGCGATCGATGCTACGATGATCTCTAGTGGTGGCGCACTTTCTGCCGGCATGTTGCAAACGATTGCGACGACTTTATTTCAAAACCTTTCTGCTGCCGGGGCGAACTCAGGAAATCTTTCTGGAATTTCCGGGACGTTGATGAGCACGCTCGTTGCACACGTTGGTAAAGGTGGCTTTCGAGCGGCGGATCTTCAAACTTTGCTTCAAAGTCTGTCTTCTGGGGCAGTGCTTGGTGTTGGTAACTTGAACATCAATGGTTTGGGCGGCCAGCTTGTATCAGAAATCGTAAAACAGATCGGCGCCGGTTCCATCACCGGAATTTCTGGCATCAGCAATAACAGCGCGATCTTACAAACGCTGATTAGCGCAATCACGAAGGGATCACAAAACGGCCTTGGTCAAATCATTGGTAAATTTTCGGGTTCAGGTTTGAATCTGAAAGATTTGCTTTCGAACCTCATCGCCGGTCAGTCCTCTAAAATCGGAATTCTGCCTGTCGGTTCGGTTCAGCAAACCGTGATCTCATTGTTGCTCCAAGCTTTGATGTCCAAAATCTAGTTTCTATCCAATATTGTGTAGCGCGGCCCTCAGGGGCCGCGCTAGTATTGTCGAATGTTCAAAGTAGCCCAAGATTCTGATGCAAAATATTTTTTAAAGAAATCCAAAGTTCTTCTCTACGCAAACGAAGCCGAATACAGTTTAATGATTGGCCTTGCGGAAATTCTGAAGTCCTCAGCTGGCAACCCACCAAATCCACCCATCTTTTTACGATGTATTAACGAACAATCCGAAACAACTTCGGCACTGATTCAAACGCGTGTGGATAACTGTGTGGTTACCTCGGCAACCGAGCCGGAACTAGTCGCGTTTGCGGATTTTTATTTAATTAAGAAGCTCCCGGTCGACGGCGTTGTCGGACCTGTTGCGGCGGCACAGTGCCTGGCAAAAAAATTAGGATCCGGGACCTCTAGATCTGCACAGCTGGCGATGTCTTCTAAAATTCTGAAACTAACTGAGGTAATCGAACCGCAATCAGCTAAAGGTGAACTTTCATTAGCCGGAGAAAAAGATATTTCGATCGTTGCTGACTGGCTTAGCGAGTTTGCGGCCGAAGCGGTTCCGCACGATGCTGGCAATGCGGTTCGATATCGGAGTATCGCAGAAGCAAAGATTAACAACTCAGAAATATTCTTATGGACTATCGATGGAGTTGCCAGATCGGTAGCTCACGTAGGAAGGCCCACGAAGAACGGCATCTCCGTCAGCGCCGTGTACACGCCCAAAGAATTTCGCGGTCAAGGTTACGCATCGAATATGGTCGCGCAGGTCAGCAAACGTATTTTAGGCGCGGGCAAAGAGTTTTGCGTTTTGTACACGGACGCCACAAATCCGACCTCGAACAAAATATACCAAAATATCGGTTACGAAATCATTGCTGAGTCTGCGTATTGGATACTGAAATAATTAAGACTAAGTTTCTGAAAGCAAATAACTGACGACGTCTTTTGCAGAATAAGTTTCTGCACCGGGCTTCATCACTCGGACAATTTTGTTCAGATCATCGCCGGCAGTTAACAAATGCATTTCTTTGCGGCCACCCGCCTGAATTTGCGCCATACCTATGTCGGCCATTAAAGAGTTGCACAAACATTTGCGCCCAACGGTGTCTTCTTCAAGGCCACCTTTTTTAATATAATCATTTACGGGCTCTGCAGGACAACGTTGACCAATGGCTCCGTCTTCGCGTCGATACTGATGCCGTAAATAACCTAAGTCGCAAATGCGTTTGCGGTCGGCGTACATCGCTGGTTCAGAAATGCTGCCGGGGATTCGTGCCGCCTTAAACGGAAAACCCGTTGGTGACGAACGTGGATCCGTAAAAATCCACCCACCTTCAGGAGCTTCGGTATGCAGCACGGTGTGAATTGCTTCGTGCTTCAAGGTCTGGTCGACACCGGACTCTTCGGAAAACGCGAACAGAGTTCCGACCTGTATTCCTTGAGCGCCGAGCGCTTGGACTTCTTTCAGTTTATGCGGATACGCGTAGTCACCGGCCATCCAAAACGGAAGCTCTAGCGCCGCCATGTCTTCGAGCGAAACCTCATCACGAACACCGTAAATGGGCTCGCCACGTTCATTTAGCTTCATCGGTCCGCGCGGAGGAGCATTGTGTCCACCCGCTAAAGGTCCTTCAACGATAAACCCATCAACGCGTCCATTGGATTTCTTTTTTAAATTCATCGCAAGAACGGCGGAAGAGACGATCGGTAAAAAGTAAGGACGCTTCAGCGGAACTAGCGGAGTGTCTTCCATCACGATCTTAGGATCGAAACTTGTGATCGCATCTTCGTTAGATCCGGCGACGGGGACCTTTAATGTCGCCTTTTCGTTCTTAGCAAAAAGATCAAGGGCTCCAGGAATTTCACGGGGGATGCCCGCTCCCATTATGACGTAATCGGCGCCCGCAAGCATCGCGCCGTACAAACAAGCCAAATTGGGCAAGTGAATTTTTTCGAGTAAGTTTACGCCGACAAGGCCATTATGTCCTTCGCGCGCAAGCCAAACTTCGACGAAGGAAGATGCGACCGTCAATTGAAGAAGTCCGACCGATGATTCTAGGGAAAACATCGGTGCGCGTTTGTAAGCTTTGTCGGGGGCTTTTCCGCCCTCGATGAAATAGTCCGTCAGAATTTTTTGAGCAATCGATGGTGATGGGAAAGCCGCCAGAGCTCGCCGGCAATGTCCACCGACGTCACCGTCCTGAAGTCTGCGAACGAGGACCGAGTTGATCGCTGTGCCGGAGACGATTCCAAGTTGACCTGTTTGCGAAACGGATCTTGCCAATTGCCAGCCAGATACCGCGATGCCCATGCCGCCTTGAATAATAATCGGATGCTTTATTTTCATGCGGGCAATCTATAAGTGATTCTGCGTAGATGCAATCTAGTTTGAAAGCCGCATCATTTCATCTGCGACGAAACCTTCTAAGTCTTCGCACTCAATCGTCAATTCGAAACTATTTTCGTAGTGGATACTAATTCAAATACCTAACCAAGGAGTTTCAATGAGGCAGCTAGTGAGTCTCTTTTTAAGTGGTGCCCTTTTGGCGGCAGTTCCTGCCTTTGCCTTCGAGGATTTTTCTGCAGAGCAGGGTAACGACGAATATTCCGCGACTTTCGATCAACAGTCGACGGAAGCATATTCATTCGATGAGTCGATGACTCCGTTGTTCGACCGCCCGGGTGATGGTCGCCGAGGACCCCCAGGTCGCGATGACGGTCGTTGGGGCCGTGGACGTCCTCCGGGCACGCATCGCCAAGCAGAGTATCGCTGGGACCGAAGCCTGCGCCGCTGGGTACATGTGGGCTACATTTGCCGACCGGGTCGACATCTGCAAAACGAAGCGACTGATATCACTCAGTAGCTTCGGAAGCTGAACCTGAAGGGGCTCCGGATACGGTGTCCTTTTTTATTTCGTCTCAAGCAGAGACAATTTTTAGCTCACCGGAGCCCTAAATTGCGCTAAAAAAACTCCCCAAAGCGGCTATATTAGGACGCGGCCCTAAAACTTGGGGCATAGCTATTGAAAGAGTCCCAGCAGGAACTACTTGTACGTCTTGCGGAGGCTATTTCATGAATCTGGTAACTCAACGAACCTTTTTGGTTTTATGGTCGATTTTGGCATTGTCCACAAGCGCCCAGGCT
>JACMRP010000077.1 GCA_014376325.1 Pseudobdellovibrionaceae bacterium | reverse complement strand
CAGACCTTTTGCGGACGATGCGGGAATTAAAGAAGAGATGCCGTTGAAGAAATTTGGTAAAAAGTCAGACGCGCCTCATAAACGCGTCAACTACGAAGATCACAGCTTGAAATTTCTCGAGTGGAGCAACCACTTGGGGTTCGAGAAGACCGTCTTCGGCCGTATCTTCTACCAAGTTTTTGGAGAGCTCGAGCGAAGATTTTTGATCAAACGTATCGGCGCGATTTTCGTGTTCTGCTTGGCGCTTTCTTACCTCGTCTTTTTCCAGTTAGAACTACCCTACGACTTCCGCGTCGGCGAAGTCACAAAATACGATGTCGTTTCGCCATTCAGTTTCGAAATGACCGATGAGGTAACGACCGAAGAAAAACGACTGCGCGCAGAATTCGCGATTCCGGTCGTTTACGATTACGATACTTCCGTTTTCGAAAGAGTCTCCAGCGGTGTTTACCGTTCTTTCCGCAATCAGCGCGCTTTTTTAAGAGACATCACGTGGCCAAAATCTTCGAAGGCGCGCGAAGCCGTCATGCGCGACTTTTTTCAGCACAAGGGGCAGTTTGAGCGCGAACTGGGCGTTTCCATTTCCGAAATTATGTACGAATGGCTCGTGGACAGTCGGTTTAATCCGAGAGTCGAAAGCGCCGTCGTCCGCAATCTAGAAAACTGGTACGAAAAAAAGATTGCGGAATCGCCGGATCGTTTTATTCCGTCGACTCAGTCTTCGGTGCTCGCGCGCGTGATTCATAAAAATAATCTGGGCCGCGAATTTAGCCTCGCTAAGAGTGACATTCTCGATTTGCAAAATCCCGATCATTTTGATTACGAAGATAATATTCGTGGTTTAGATAAAATGCCCGAAAGTGATCGCGCAAACATTTTGTCCCTTTCGCGTGCGCTGGTCATTCCGAATTTGACTTTGAATAAGCAAGAGGCCGCCACCAGAAAGCAGGCCGCACGTGAATCCGTTCTGCCGGTGAACATCACGATTAAAAAGAATCAAGTCATCGTTCCGCAAACCAGTGTCGTGCAGCCGTTCCAGATGGCGATGATTCGCCAGATCCAGTCGATTCAGGCGGATCGACGTGGCAATCTGATGACCTTTTCGCTAGCGCTTTTTTTGACTTTGCTGATCGTGGTGTTTGCTTCTTACTTGCGACGATTTACGCTGAATAAGGTTCGGGTGTTTCCGAAGGATACGCTCGTCATGATGTTGATTATCCTGTTCGTGGTATTTATCACCAAAGTGTATTTGTTCGTGACCGACGCGGCCTTCGTGATGAAGTTCGGTCATATTTTATCGTCGCAGGTATTTTTGTACGCGGCGCCGGTCGCGGCGGCCCCGATGATCATGACGCTGCTAATTTCTTCGGGCGAAGTGGTGTGGCTGTTCACGGCGTTCATGGCGATCGCCATGGGAATTATGACGGATTTTAGTTTTAGCATGATGCTGGTCACGATGGTCGGCGGTATCGCTGGCGCCCGCGGCGTTTTCAAATGTAAAACTCGGAACGATATTTATTGGGCGGGGATCCGTACCGGACTCGTAAACGCGATGCTGGTGGCATTTTTAGTGACGGTCGCGAGAATCGAGCAAGAGGGCAGCGTCAGCGAAGTTTATTTTACGGTGCTGGCCGGTTTTTTAGGTGGAATTTTCAGCGCGCTCGTTACGATGATGACGGTGCCGCTTCTGGAAGGCATGTTCAATTATACGACGGACGTAAAGTTACTTGAGCTGAGCAATTTAAATCACCCACTGCTCAAAGAAATGATCGTGAAGGCCCCTGGCACTTACCATCATTCAATGATGGTCGGTAGTATGGTTGAAGCGGCGGCGGAAGATATTGACGCCAATCCATTGCTCGGCAAAGTGATGTGTTACTATCACGACATAGGTAAGACCGAGCACGCCAATTATTTTATCGAAAATCAGAAGCCGGGTCATAATCCCCACGATCACATTTCGCCGTTCATGAGCAAAACTTTACTGATCGCGCACGTTAAAGACGGGGTGGAATTAGGGATTCAGCATAAGCTCGGCAAACCCATCGTTGACGGAATTATTCAACATCACGGTACGACCGTGATCGCATTTTTCTACAACAAAGCACTCGACGGAAAAAAAGAAGAAGACTGTGACATCTCCGAAGAAGATTTCCGTTATCCGGGGCCTAAGCCGCAGTTCCGCGAGGCGGCACTCTGCATGTTGGCCGACAGTATCGAAGCGGCCGCACGATCTCTCGACGAGCCGACCCCCAGCCGCTTGCAGAACATCGTTCGCAACGTGATTCAGCGAAAGTTCCAGGATGGTCAACTCGACCAGTGCAACCTGACGTTGAAAGATATTTCAAAAGTCGAGGAAGCGTTCGCAAAGATTTTGCTCGGCATTTATCATCAACGCATCGATTACCCTCGCAGTGCGGGCGGTGGTTTAGGCGAAAAAGCGTGAAAGTCCTGATCATTAATCAGAGTAGCATTCGAACACCCAGAAAGTTTATCGACCTCTGGTGTGGCCAAATTGAAAAAGAGCTTTTGAAATCGAAAATCATGAAGTCTAGCCATCAAAAAATGCAGCTGACCGTGGTTTTTCTGAACGCCCCCGCCGCAAAGAAAATTAACTTGCAGTTCCGCGGGCGAAATTACGCAACCGACGTCCTTAGCTTTGACCCCATGGAGCCGGACTCGCTCGGCGAACTCGTCCTGTGTCCTCAGGTCTTGCAGCGCCAGGCGAAAGAGCATAAACTAAATTATCAACTCGAACTGGGCTACATGGTCTTGCACGGCATCTTGCATTTGCTGGGGTACGATCACGAGACTTCCGATCGAGACGCGAAGAAAATGTTTGCGATTCAAGATCGCATTTTTGCCAACTTAGGAGTCTAGATTGAAAGTCATCGGTGAGGATATCGTGGCGCCAAATTGTATGCACCATTTGTTTTTGACCAAGTTCGCTGTGAATTTTTCGGAAGCCGAAATCTTGGGTCCCGCAGTCGATAAAAAGAAACTTCCTTGGAGTGACTACGTCGAAATCTGCCTTTTTCATAAAAAATCGAAGACTCTCATCGTCACTGATTTATTTTTTAACTGGCATAATTTTAATAACTGGATCGAAACGGCGTTCGCAAAAATCAACGGCGGTTACAAAAAACTCGCGATGACCCGAATGGCAAAGTTTTCATTCAAAGACAAAGCAAGTCTCCGAGCGCTGGCCCAAAAAATAGAAGCGTGGAACCCGCAAAATATCATCGTCGCTCACGGCGAAGTGATTATCGAAAACGCGGTGCAACTGTTGAAAGAACCTTTAAGCAAGTTGAGGGCGATATGATGAGAATATTAAATTTTATTTTAGTGGCAATTTTGGTTACATTCGGCGCGAAAGCATCGGCGGTGTGTTTCAGCACCGTTGAAGAATATAAAAAGGTTCAATCCGAGTTCCCCCCTGAATTTCAAAAATATCCCGTGTACATAACGACGGACGGAAAGCTCGGCGTTGCCGCTATCGAAGTCCGCGACGTTGGCGACAAATTTAAAATCGACGCCTACTTTCGTAAAGGTTATCCGATTGACCGCGACGATGCCTACATTCAGAAACTTTGTTTCGTTGACGGGAAAATCAAAATTGACTACGAAAAAACTAAAAATGGAAAACAAGTCAAAGATAATTTTAACGTAGCGTACGACGGTGATGCGAAAACGCTCAAAACTCTGTTCACGACTTTCAAAATTTCTAACAAAGCAGAATACGACCGGGTTTCGACGATCATCGCCGCGACCGAAAAAGAACGTGCTGAAAAATCATCGGGGGTGCAGGGTGCGCAGTAATATCTTGTTGATCCTATGCTTCGCAGGTCACGTTGCTTTTGCGGCCCCCGCTCCATTTAAATCCAAAGAGGAAGTCGACTTCCTTTCGAAGAAGAACAACGAACAGGTTTCGCTCGTAAAAACGGATGATTTTCAGGGGCTTGTGACTCGCCCGGACGAAAAGAACTCCGATCTCCAAAATGCCGAATATTACCAGTTCAAAAGTGTGGATCAAAGCAAAGTGAGTCAGAAACTTTGCGAAGTATGGCTCGAAAGAATCTTCGGACCATTAAAAGAAATCACGTTGAAAGT
>JACMRP010000076.1 GCA_014376325.1 Pseudobdellovibrionaceae bacterium | reverse complement strand
TCGACAGTGACCGACTTCGCAAGATTGCGAGGTTGGTCGACGTCGTAACCTAAACTGTTTGCTAGATGATACGCCATCAACTGCAGCGGGATCGCCTCTAATAATGGATTCGTTGTCCAGTGAGCCTTCGGCAAAGACAGATAGTACTGACTGATGCTGCGAAGCTTTTCATTATCCCCAGTCCCAATCGCAATCACTTGACCACCACGCGCTCGAGCTTCTTCGAGGTTGCTGATCGATTTTTCGTAAAGCTCATCACTTGGTGCAAGCATTACGATCGCCATGCGTTCATCGATGAGAGCCAAGGGTCCATGCTTCATTTCGCCGGCCGCGTAACCTTCCGCGTGCATGTACGCAAGCTCTTTGAGCTTCAGGGCCCCTTCCATCGCGATCGGGAAACTAACGCCACGGCCTAGGTACAAGAAACCACGGAATTCTTTTAGCTTGTGGGCGGCTTCGTCGAAATATTTATCGTACGCGAGCACGACTTCCATTTGGCTTGGCGCCGCTAGCAACGCTTGAACATATTCTTTTTCTTCGGCAGGGCTGACAACGTTGCGGGCGCGTCCCATAGCAACGGCCACGCAATTTAAAACCGCTAGCGTACTGGTAAAGGCTTTTGTACTCGCAACCCCAATTTCTGGTCCGGAGTTCATGTAAAGATGCCCGTTCGCCTCTCGGTCGATCGTTGAGCTTCGCACGTTACAAATACTGAGCGTCGTCGCGCCCTTTTCTTTCGCTAAGCGAATGGCCGCAAGCGTGTCGGCGGTTTCTCCGCTTTGGGATATCGTCATCACAAGTGACTTCGGTGGAATCACTGGTTTGCGGTAACGGAACTCACTGGCAATATCCACTTCCACCGGAAGTTGCGCGATTTGTTCGAATAGATACTTACCCACCATTCCGGCATAACTGCTAGTGCCACAAGCGATGATAAAGATCCGTTCGATGTCTTTCAAAGTGGCTAAGGTTTTTTTCCAGTCCTCTGCGCTATTAAGTTCTTCTAGCTGAGTGACCTGGGCTCCGAAGCCCACGTTCTTTAGTTGAACCGAGAATGTTTCTGGATTTACGTGCGGAGCAATGGCGGCAGCGACCGCGCGCGGTTGTTCGTAAATTTCTTTTAGCATGTAGTGGGCGTAGCCTTGCTTTTCCACCATTTGCGGATCCCAGTTAAGCTCCACCACTTTTTTATTGATCGCGTAGCCGTTCGCGGAAAATATTTTGATATCGCCACCATTGATAACCGCGACTTCGCGATCGTCTAGGTACATAAATTTATTTGTATACTGCAAAAGCGCTTGAACGTCGCTAGCAACGAATGCTTCATTGGTGCCGATGCCGACAACGAGCGGTGGACCATCCTTAAATGCGACGAGTTGGTTTGGGTTCTTTTCCCAAAGTGCTACGATCGAAAAGGCGCCACGAATTTTGCTCAGGATTTTTTCAACTGCTTTGTATAAATCTTGAGTGCCTTCGATTTCTTCCGCGATTAAGTGAGCCACCAATTCTGAATCGGTGTCCGAAGTAATCTTAGCTCCGCGAGCTAAAAGCTCTTCGCGGATTTCCATGTAATTTTCGATGATACCGTTGTGAACAAGGCTAATGCCGTTGACTTGATGGGGATGGGCATTGCGTTCGCTGGGCGCGCCGTGGGTAGCCCAACGGGTATGCCCAATACCAATGTGTCCGTCGAATTTTTCATTCACGAGCTTATCTTCGAGAGCCTTTAGTTTACCTGCCGCACGAATGCGTTTGGTTTTGCCTTCGTTTAAGATAGCCACTCCCGCAGAATCGTAGCCGCGGTATTCAAGTTTTTTAAGACCAGAAACGATAATGTCTTTCGGATTTTGAGGTCCAAGATAGCCAACGATACCGCACATATTAGTCTTCCTTCTTTTGCTCTGATTCGTCGACGGGAACAACGTAGTTCTCTTTGACGAATTGTTTTCCGCGCGCGACCGCAAGGGCTCGGGCCGGAACGTCCTTAGTGATCGTAGAACCTGAACCAATCACCGCATCGTCGCCGACCGTAATGGGCGCAACAAACTGCGTGTCGCTTCCGACAAAAACGCGATTGCCGATTTTAGTTTTGTATTTGTTCTTATCCGCAGCGTAGTTGCAAGTTATCGTGCCGCAACCGATGTTCACTTCTTCGCCGATTTCTGCGTCACCTAAGTAAGTCAAATGCCCCGCTTTTGATTTTTTACCAAATTGGACCTTCTTCATTTCGACGAAGTTTCCGACGTGAGCTTCTTCTCCGATGCTTGTTCCTGGACGAAGTCGCGCGTAGGGTCCGACCGTTGCCTTTGACTTAACGATGACTTGCTCAAGATAACTTCCCGCACGAATCTGAACGCTGTCGGCAACTTCGGACTCAGACATGAAAACGTTGCTTTCAATAACGGTGAAGGATCCGACTTTTGTATTTCCACGCAGAAAGACGTTCGGGTAAATGACGCTGCCGGGGCCAACGGTAACGGACTCTTCGATGTAAGTGCAATCCGGATCAATCATAAGGACGCCGTCATCCATCAGGCGTAATGCTTTACGACGGAAAAGCAATTTAGTAGCACGCGCAAGCTCTGCCTGCGTGTTGACCCCGACCGCCACCTTTGGTGAAGCCTTGATCGCCATCACCTTACACTGATCTTCAATACACATCGAAATCATGTCGGTTAGATAATATTCACTTTTTGAATTTTGGTTTTTAATTTCTGGAATTGTGTCCAGCAATGCTTTCGCCGTCGCGATGTAGATGCCCGTGTTGATCTCTCTGATTTTTAAAGTATCCGCCGACGCGTCCTTTGCCTCGACGATGGCTTTTAATTCGCCTTTTTGACGAATGATGCGGCCAAAGGCGCCCGGTTTTTTAACCTGCGCGGTGACCACTGCAAGATCGCATTTTTCATCGCGAAACATTTTAACAAATTTAATGATGTCATCCGCTTCGATCAAAGGGTGGTCGCCATTCATGATGACGACGATGCCCTCCAACGTGTCCATCTGTGCTGACTTCACGGCGTCCGCGGTGCCCAATTGATTTTCTTGGGTGAAGCAATTCACGCCCATCGGTTCAACCACCGAACGAACTAAATTCTGCCCGTGACCCACGACAACTCGGATGTCGGTTGCACCCGCTTTTTTAGACGCCAAAATGACTTTTTCAATCATCGGTCTTCCGGCAACGGGGTGCAGCACTTTTGGTAGTGGCGACTTCATGCGAGTTCCCTTACCGGCCGCCAAGATGATCATCGTCAGTTTGTTTGCATCAACCGGAGGTTTCTTTGTGGGAACCTGAGCTTCATTTTTCGCCATGGAATTTATGTCCTTTTCAAGCTTCTAAAAATCAGGCTTAATTATCATATGCAAGCGAAAATTTTTCACCAAACTTCTTGGGCCCGAAGCT
>JACMRP010000075.1 GCA_014376325.1 Pseudobdellovibrionaceae bacterium | reverse complement strand
TTTCGGGCGCTCACTGCACCGGGTTTTTAAAATCAAACTCGCCGCGAGTATTTCAGTCTTACTTGGGAACTATGAAAGATGTGACAACTCTTGCGCACGAACTTGGACACGCTTACCATTCCTGGGTCATGCGGGACCTTCCGTTTGCGCAAAAAGATTATCCAATGACTTTGGCAGAGACCGCATCGATATTTTCGGAGACGTTATTGGCAGAGCAAATTTCTGCGAAAGCCGATGCCGCCGGAAAGTTTGGAGTTGCGTGGGAAAATGCCGCGGATGCCGCCACTTTACTTTTGAATATACCTTTCCGCTTTGAATTTGAAAAGAGCCTGCACGAAGCGCGTGCCAAAGGATCACTGTCTCCTGCTGAATTGACGGAAATGACGGAATCGGCGTGGAGCAAATGGTTCGGGGATCGCATGACCCAGCCAGAATCGCGTTACTGGATGACCAAAATGCACTTTTCGATCGCGGGAATCAGCTTCTATAATTATCCTTATACTTTTGGATACCTGTTCGCGCTCGGTATCTATTCGCAGCGGGAAAAGCTCGGTGCGAAGTTTCATCAAGCTTACGTGGATATTCTTCGCGATACGGGACGAATGTCAGCGGAAGATCTGATTCAAAAACATCTCGGCATGGATATTCGGCAGAAACAATTCTGGTTGGATAGTTTAAAGATTGTTGAATTGAAAGTTCTAGAATTTGAGAAAATGCTTTCGCATTAGGAATTCGTAAATACGCCGGTATTGTCGTGGACGAAGTTTTCGGAGATAGAAAGATTCATTAAGGCGCAGGCATTGTTCTTTTCTCTGTTATCGGTTTCGGCTCTATTAGTCGCACTAAGTTCAAAAGAAAAGGCGGATTTTTGATCCGCCTTTTCTTTTGAACTTGTCTGTGGAGTTTCTGAAAATCGAAGTTCAAATAAGTTCTTGTAGCATTGTCAGTCTAAAAGCCGAATTTCTTTTTAAGATCGTCGACGGCTTTTTGACCTTGTTGTTCAACTTGTTTTTTGGCTTGGTTTTCGCCGTCTTTCTTAGCTTGGTCTGCCTTGCCTTCGACCTGTTTCTTTTGAGCATCCAGTTGGGCCTGCGTTTTTTTTACTTCTGTTTCGAACTGGCCACGCAACTGTGCAACTTGCTTTTCAATCGCTTCACGGTTTTTACCGATTTCTTTATTAACGTAATCTTCGATCTGCTTGCGCGCTAACGCGATCTTTGCTTCGACTTGTTTTCGAAGAGCGCTTTCTAGTTCGGTTCCGATATTAGATGACACGTCAAAGCTGATGGCTGGCAAAAATCCCTGCGCTGAGCCTTTAAGATTGATCACCGGCAATGCCCCAAAGGCGCCTTTGAGAATATCGCTAATATTGTTATCTTTTGCCGAGACGGTGAATTTTGCGGTGGTGAATTGATTGGTCAGATTCATTTTGAAATTACGGAGTGCCTGCAGGGTTCCGTCGATGTTGAGCTTTCCGGTGGCGTTAGCCAACGCGATTTGCACGTCTGGCGAACTGACTAGTTCGCTGCCCTGAATGGGGTAAGAGCCGACGCCAAATTCGTAAGTGACAAGGCTGTCCTCTTTGGTGTTGTCCAAGGTCATCTTGAGTAATACGTCTTTGATTTGGTCCGCCGGAAAATCCCCCGCTAAAGACGCCACGGTTGGGCGTCCCACTAAATTTTGATTTGTAGTAATGTCTAGGATTTCACCGCGAATGTTGCCGGCCTTCGCTGACATTCCAGCTTGAGAACTAATTGCGGCCCTCTTGATCCAAACAAGCGGGTAGCTGTTCTTACGGCCGAATTCATAAGACATGCCTTTTTCTCTTGGCTGAGGCTGAATGGATATATCATCTGGGTCTGCTTTCGCTTGATCCTTTTTCAGATATTTAGGCGGTAAATATTTTTCAGCGAGCGCCCGGTAACGATTTATTTTGTCCATGTACTTACCGAGATATTTATTAAAGATCGCGCGAGTAAGGTCTTTCGTATTTACTGAAGGTATGCGAAACCGTGTCTCTAGCCCCTTGATGTCGGACTTAACGAGCGCGTCCAAGGATTTGACATCGGTTTCCATCTTACGAAGATCTTTCTGAAGCTCTTCGCTTGTTCCACCGATTTGTTTGTAGTAGGCATCGCCTTGTTTGACGATGGCGTCTAGTTCTTGCAATGATGCCTGAAGCTCTTGTGGCGTTTTAAAATCCTTGGTTTTAATTTTGTTGAGCCGAACATTTAAGGCATCGATATCCTTGCCCTGCGGAAGCGCCTTTAGCTTTTGATCCCAATAAACTTGCTTTGCTTTTATTTCTGCTTCAAGTTCCTGTGCTTTTTTCTTGGATTCTAGACTGCCTTCAATTTTGCCAAGCTGAGCTTGCGCATCGGTTCCGCCCAGGATGGCGGCAAGGTCGCCTAACATGTTGTTCGCGTACTCTTGCTGAGTTTTTGCAAGGGCTTCTTGCTTGAGACGCTCAGTTTCTTGTGCGGCAAAACCCGGACCTTCTTTTGGAGGTTCTGGCGGAGCTACTTTACCTGGCGATTTGCGTTGGGTTCCGAACTGGATGTTTTCGATCGCTGCTTCGTTAACTAAAACTTTTGCGCGCAACAATGCGTCCCACCCCATCGAGAATCGGATGTCCCCGATTTCAATTGAATTTTGGGCAGGTTTTTCGGAGTCCGTAAATTCGATTCCTTGAATGCGGAGGCTCGCCTTCCAAAAACTTGTTTCGAAATTTGCGATGTTGATTTCAGAGCCCATTGTCTTGTAGCCGCCCCACTCGATCGCTTTTTTTACGTGAAGATCAAAGAAGAAATGGACGTAAAGATAAATCAACGCGCAGATCACGACAAACGGGATCACCGCGTTCCAGCGAATCGGGCCTTTAGGTTTAACAGTCTTTGGAGTTTGATTTGTCATTTTTATTACCCGTACAATTCTGTGTATTTGTTATACCAGTTGTAAACCTTCGTCGCGGCGAATGCCTTCCAGAATTTGGTGCCCTTCAGTCTTGCAACGACCGTCGCACGATATTTGATTATCAATGCTTTAAAGACAAAAAAAGCGGGAACGACCAATATCAAGCCGACAATGCCGGAACCCATGATTATTGAGTTGTTAAATCTTGTGAGAGGAACGAGCGGCATATTGTACATCGTGACGAATAAGGGGCGAAGTCCCGGCGCCTCTAAGACAGTGCGCCCTAAGGTGTCCGCCACCGGGTCAAAAATGAAGGCGACGAATTTAAAAAAGAACGCAGATAGCAAAGCTGCGCCCATCTGGATCCGAAAGAAAAAGATCAGAAACAAAACAATAAATGCTTGGATCGAGAGCATGGGCGAAAACCCTAAGATAAGTCCGCAGGCTAGCCCGGCCGCCAACTGGTTGGTCCCTGTTTCTGAATTGAGCAGTTTAAAAAATGCAAAAATTTGCTTCAAAAGCAAAGTCATGAGTCCTCCTCGGAATCGAAACAAAGTCGAGTGCCACCAGGGTAAGAATTCAGCCCGGTAAAGTCTATCTTTTTGAGTGCTTCTAAAATCAACCTTTGGTAACATAATTCTTCTGTGAGGTGACTATGGATTACAAGGCTTATATTCGAGAAAGTTTTCAGATGGCGGCTAAAAATATGCAAGCCGTTGCCGCGTCCGAAGAGCTGCTCAACAGTTTCGCTTCGGCAACCGAAACGATTGTCGAATCTTACAAAAAGGGTGGATGCCTTTATATCGCTGGGAATGGTGGATCTGCTGCTGATGCTCAGCATATTTCGGCAGAACTCGTCGGAAAATTAGCGAAGGATAGAACTCCGATTCGCGCCTTTGCGCTGACCGTAGATACTTCTTTTCTGACCGCCGTCGGAAATGATTACGGTTACGATTTTATTTTTTCTCGTCAAGTGACGGGACTGATGAAACCGGAAGATACATTTTTAGCCATTACGACTTCGGGCAATTCCGCTAACATTACGAAAGCTTTAGAAGCGTGCCGTAAAGTTGGAGCGAAAAGTATTTTGCTAAGTGGTAAAGACGGCGGAAAGGCAAAAGCGCAGAACTTGGCGGACCATTATATTATCGCGCCGGGGTCGAACACCGCCAACATTCAAGAGGCGCACATCGTGACCTACCACACGCTTTGTTTCATGATCGAAAAAGCGCTCGTCGAAGCGGGCATCGTTAAATACGCCGAATGAACCAAACCTCAGGATCTGATAAAAATCTAGAGGGCTTCGGCGATCAAGCGTGTTTGTTTTTGGATCGCGATGGGGTCATCATCCCCGATATTCCTTACAACACGGATATCAAACGAATCACCTTAAAACCTGATATCGATACGCTTATTGCTAAGGCCCACGCGCTGGGGCATTGGGTCGTCGTTGTCAGTAACCAGTCTGGACTGGGTCGCGGGTATTTTTCTTGGACCGATTACCGACGTGTACACCAAAAAGTCTGCGCGCTCCTTGCGGAAAAAGGGCAGTGGGTCGACTTGGCTCTCTGCGCGCCTTACTATGACGGCACCGTATACGCACAGGCAAAGGCCAGGCCCCATTACCGAAAGCCCGCCTTAGGCATGTTTGAGCACGCCCATCAAGAGCTGGGAGTGTCCTTCCCCCAATCTATTATGATCGGGGACAGTGCCACCGATTTAATGCCGGCCCACGAATGCGGCATGAAGAAAATCTATTTTGTGGATTCGGGGAAAAAAGCGGGCGAACTGGAAAAACTCAACCAGTATCAGAAGACAAATCCCGAGTTTCAGTACAAATTTATTTCAGCCTATAACGAAGTTATTTTCTAACTTTATAAGACTCAGCATTAATTCTGTTCAATACTTTGTGGTAGTTTCTCTTTGCGTTGCATGTAGAAGAACGCACCCATTAAGCCAAACAGAAATGTTCCGACTTGCAATGCGGTAATGGCCGTCGGGCCAAGGTCCGAAGTTTCGCCAGAGTAGAGGTTGAACAAGAAATAAAAAGCCGCTTGTCCCACGCCCACGCCGGCTGGAGAGATCGGTATTGCGGTGGCCATAAAGCCCAGGGGCGCCACAAGAAAATAGGTCGTCCAGCTCATGTGTCCTAGGCCCGAGGCATTCCCGGCAACAATCATAAAAAGAATTGAAAAAGTTTGCGCAAGCAGGCTGATCAAGACACTCGCAACGACGTATTTTAAACTTCGACCGTAAAGATGAAGAGACTCGTAAATGCGAGTGGTCTTAGACGCCAGGGGAAGGCGTGTAAGGAATCGATTAAAAATGCCACGATCGTAGAGCTTCTGCGAAAAAATCACGCCGAGCACGATATTGAACGCGATAAACAGCAACAAAATAAAAGTCCAGAGCAGCTGCAAGGACTGGATAGACTGGACATGTTCCCAGTCGAATAACATTGCGACGAACGCCATCAAGGTCATCGAGTAAAGCCCCAGCACTCGATCCATCAAAACACTCGTTGCCGCGACCATGCGGGATTCTGGATGGTCCTTTGCAAAATAGAACGCTTTTACGATGTCGCCACCAACGCCGCCAGGAACGACGAAGTTAAAAAAGATTCCGATGAGTGTTAGTTTGTAAGTTTGAACGGGCGACAGCTTATGGCTTTGAGTGAGCAGCAACATGCGCCATCGTTCGCTGGTTAAATACATATTGGTGCCGATTATAAATAATCCGAAAAACAAATACTGCGGCTGTAAAAGATTCAGCAGAGCTTTAAAATTTAATTTTCCCGATTGGACGAGCCAAATGATAATGCCTAACGAGAAAACAATTTTCAGGGTTTGGAAAATAAAATTCTTAACTTTTTTAGACATTGCTTAACATAGCGTCATTATAAGTGGGTTTGCCAGATTTTTTGTAGATTCTTAAGCATCGCTTCCAAATTTTTAAGTGGCAAGGAAGTGGGCCCATCGCAAAGTGCTTCGGCCGGATTTGGATGAGTCTCGAGAAAGATACCGTCAACCCCAACCGCCATTGCGGCACGCGCGAGCGGCCATACCATCTCGCCACGTCCGCCACTGCTGTCGCCGGCAGCGCCAGGAAGTTGAGTGGAGTGCGTGCAATCCATGATCACCGGGAAGCCTAAATTTCGCATTTCGATCAGGCCGGTCATGTCATTGATCAAGCGGTTGTACCCGAAAGTTGTTCCACGTTCGCAAAGAAGCAGCTTGCTGTTTCCGGCAGCGACGGCTTTGTTGGCGATCGACTTCATATCCCACGGGGCAAGGAATTGCCCTTTTTTTATGTGAATCACGCGCTGAGTTTTTGCGGCAGCAACGAGCAAATCAGTTTGACGAGACAAAAATGCCGGTATTTGAATGACGTCCGCGACTTCGGCAGTGCCTTCTACCTGGATCGTTTCGTGTACGTCAGTCAAAAGTGCGCAGCCGATTTGGCTTTTGATTTTCTGTAGACTCTTGAGCGCATTGTCTGCGCCGGGTCCACGAAAACTAGTCGCGCTCTGTCGGTTCGCTTTATCGAAAGAGCACTTCAAGATCCACGGAATTCCGAGGGCTTTGGTCACCCGCTGGATTTCTTTACCGACTTCGAGGACCATTCCTTCGTCTTCGATGATGTCCGGTCCTGCGAAGAGAACGAAATTTTTGCCATCACCCCAAGTGATATCGCCTTGAGGTGTTTTCATGGTAACGGAATTCGGAAGCGCTTTAAATCCAGTGGTCAACATAGCAAGTCCTTACTTCATTGCGGCAATGACGGCGGCGATGATTTTGTCTTGAGTTGCTGTATCCATGTCCGGGAACATTGGCAAGCTGATAACATGCTCCGCAGC
>JACMRP010000074.1 GCA_014376325.1 Pseudobdellovibrionaceae bacterium | reverse complement strand
TCCGAGCGGGATTTTTTGTTTGTCGGTTGTCATCAGGTAGCCGTTTTCCCGGTGCGAAATCCCGATCCAGCCGCGCACGCGGTGGAACGCCCACATCGCAAAATCACCTCGGCCGACAAGGTTGCTCAGGTCCACGTAACCTTTGAAATCTTTGTAGTTTACTTTCAGGAAGTTTTTTTCAATGTCGAGCGGGGTCAGGCGAACGCCGCGCGGGATGGTCGTGATCACGCCGGCCGATCCATTCGGGGATTTTTGCAAAAACGAATCTATCAATGTGACGTAAACCCCGCGATCGTCTTCGGGAGCGGTGAAATTTGCGAGCGGAGCCCAGCCGCGAAGGCGGAGTTTCAGGTCAACGACTTCGGCCCACATCGAGCTAGTTTTAATGACGAGCACCGTTCTTTTTGGTTCGAGCGAAAATGCGCGGACGCTGCCGGAGAGGGGACTTTTTAAAACTTCGCTTTTTTCTTTAGCAATAAGAGTTCGTGTCGTCTGAATGTCTTTGACGACGATCTCGCCGGGGATTTCGAATTCTTTTTTGTTCCAGCTCACGCGGAACCAAGGCTCCAGCTCACGACGGATGATTTTTTTTTCTAAGTCCGCGCGATTCATTTGGCCAGACGGAAAGGCGCTCTGTTGATTGCGATAAAAAGAGAGCGCGGGAGTGACGGCGGCAAAAACCGTCGCGGAATTTATTAGAATTAAAAAAAATAACCCGATACGCATGAATTCACATTCTCGCAGGATTCGGCGAAGCGACCAAGAGCGCCGAGGACCAGCCCTCTTTTGGTCGAGGTCTGGAAAGCCCGCGGGGCGCGCCTCTGAAGTAAGGACCGTAGCTGGGTCGGATATTCGAATAAATCGTCGCGACCCAGTCAGTCGGAGTGCGTCGTATTACATTACATAAATTCTTTCTTCGGTGGACTACGGAGGTCCCACAGTTCGGCTTCGTAACGATTATGAATTCCGCAAAGAATTCGATAGTTGCTGTGTTGGTCGGTTCCACCTTTTGCCAATGGAACTATATGATCGACTTGCAGCTGATACCTAGACCCGCAGATTCGGCCGGTTTCGGGGTTTTCGTAAGAACAGCAATAATTGGATTTTGTAAGAAGGGATCTGCGCACATTTCTTCGAATGTACCTTCGTCGACGAGCTGCCTGCAACAGTTGAGTCGGCGCTTCGCTTGCGCTTGGCGTTGGTCGAGTAGTCACAGCTGCAGAATGTCCGGATTTATCCTGATCACTTTCGTTTTGCTGAAGGGGATTCGATTTTCCTTCTACTTTTTTTATTTGGGATTTAGCTAAATAAGCAATCGCTTTCGCGATGTCATTTGATGGAACCGCGTGGGAAATGCAGCTCTGCGCCTTTCGTAATAAGTCATATTCTTCAGCTGACAAAGTGATTTCTAATCGGACGCTTCCGTCCTTTTGCGGTTGGGCTTTCTGAAAAATCTTAGGCGTAAAATCAAGTTCAACCGCAAGAAGGCGCTCAGATTCAAAAATATTCAGATCCTCCATCTGCGCAAGAATTTCGGTTGTCTGCCCAACAGAAACTGCCTTACCAGTTTTCTTTATTTGCTGGATGCCTTGATGAACTTTTTCAAGTTGAGAAAGCTTTAGACTGCCGGATTCGATTTTCTCCGAAACTTCAGGATGTTGAATCAGAACTTTCGCGGCACTCATTCGCCGAAGGGCGCTTCGTTCAGAATACCTATGAACTTCGACCAAGTACTTCATGAGCGAATCATAACCTTCTTCGAGAAAAATTTTTCTAGAAGCGATTTCATTGATAAAACGCAGAACGTGAAGAGTGACTTTGCGTTCCGTTTTTACCAGGTAAGTAAGCCCAGATACAATTTCTTGCTTGCTGAATTTCGTTAGATCTTTTTCTAAGACATTCATATTTCCTCCGTCATGATTTATTGTCGAAAGCCTCGTCCATGAGTTCGATGAAGAGTTTATACCACGACATTTTTGAATCAAAATTCAGATGTTTTTGAATTGCAGTAAGGTTTTGGGGTCGGTAGCTACGGCACTTGTTTGCGTACGTAGTCGGACCAACACGCACCTGCTTTTGAGATGTCCGGACCGCGCCGAGTACAAATCAGTTTTTAGCCTAGCAGAGCAAACTGGGACTTAAAAAGATGCCAGCAAGAAGTATTTTATGACAAGGATATTTTATGCAGAGCGCAGGCGAAGCGCCGGTTCCAACAAACGGTCGCAGGTCGCTTTTAAGATTTCAAGTTCGACAAAGTCTGAGCCGACTGACGGGGTGGGGTTCTCCGAAGCGCGGGCCCACCACTGTTCCGTGGGGTATATGACAGGCACTTTTTTCTGCAATCCGGCACCAAGTTAGACATTTACGCACCCTCCGCCCAAACAGATTTAAGCCCTTTCATTTACGCAAAGCGCAGGCGCTTCGCCGCCGGAGCCAAAGACTAGCGCAGGCGCTTCGCCGCCGGAGCCAAAGACTAGCGCAGGCGCTTCGCCCTCCGCAAAAATTGACCCCGGCACCGCGGTTCGCTATACCTAAACCCTTCATAAATCACAGAAATCGGGAGAACTTCATGAACATATCGGACATTCGCACCCTCGGAGTTATCGGCGCGGGACAAATGGGCAATGGCATCGCGCAAGTCGCGGCCCAATTCGGATTAAATGTCCTGATGGTCGATGTCTCTGCGCAGTCACTCGAAAAAGGAATCGCCACGATCACGAGCTCTTGCGATCGCATGATTAAAAAAACCACGATGACCGAAGGTCAAAAAGCGGAGCTTCTGCTAAAAGTAAAAACCAGCCAAGAGATGAGCGCGCTGAAAGATTGCGACATCATTGTCGAAGCGGCGACCGAAAATATTGATCTTAAGCTTAAAATATTCAAAGAGCTGGACGCGATCGCAAAACCTCAGGCGATCCTTGCCTCGAACACTTCTTCGATTTCCATCACGAAGATTGCGGCAGTTACGAAGCGACCGACGCAAGTGGTGGGCATGCATTTTATGAATCCGGTGCCTTTGATGAAATTAGTCGAAGGTATCAGGGGACTGCAAACTTCCGACGAAACTTTTAAAACCACAAAACTTCTTGCCGAGAAAATGGAAAAAACATTTGTGGAGTCGGTTAAAGACATGCCCGGCTTCATCGTGAATCGCATCTTGATGCCGATGATTAACGAGGCGGTTTATACTTTGCACGAGGGTATTGCTTCCGTGGATGCGATCGACAACGCCATGAAACTCGGCACAAACCAACCGATGGGACCTTTGACACTAGCAGATTTTATCGGCCTCGACACTTGTCTCGCGATCATGAACGTTTTGCACGAGGGGCTTGGCGATTCCAAGTACCGGCCGTGTCCGCTGCTCGTGAAGTATGTCGAAGCGGGATGGCTCGGACGCAAAGCGGGTCGCGGTTTTTACGATTATTCACAGAAATAGGGATCCACAAACATGACAGATTTTTCATACAAAGCCATTCACCTCGACGCCAAAGACAACGGAGTTTGGGTGCTGACTATCCAAAGACCCGAGGCGCTGAATGCGCTCAATGCCCTCGTGCTGAACGAGATGGCCGATGCGCTCAGGCAGATCGGCGAAATTGATTTCGAGGGCGCCCGCGCGCTCATCATCACCGGCTCTGGCGAAAAGGCATTTGTTGCTGGAGCCGACATCAAAGAAATCTCGGAGTTGAACGAAGATCAGGCTTACGCTTTCGCGCAACGGGGCCAGTCGATCTTTCATGAGTTGAATTTATTAAAAATTCCGGTGATCGCCGCGGTCAACGGTTTCGCGCTCGGTGGGGGTTTAGAGCTTGCCCTCGGTTGCGATTTTATTTTCGCTTCCGAAAACGCCAAGTTTGGTTTGCCCGAGGTAAGCCTTGGCTTGATCCCAGGCTTTGGCGGAACCGTGCGGCTAGCCCGTGCGGTCGGCATTCGCAAAGCGCGCGAGCTGACATTCACCGGCGACTTACTGAACGCGCAAGAAGCGCTGGACGCCGGACTCGTGAATAAGGTAACCCCGTTAGCAGACCTGATGCCCACGGTGATGAAAACGGTCGCGACGATCCTGACCCGCGGGCCTGCCGCCGTTGCGGCATCGAAACGATCCATCAATCAATCTTACGAACTTGATGTGGACGAAGCACAAAAAAATGAAGCTCGATTATTTTCGGAATTGTTCTCGACCGAAGATGTTCGTGAAGGCACGCGCGCGTTCATCGAAAAAAGAAAACCCGCATTCAAAGGCCAATAAAAAATGCCAACGCCACCAAAAAATCCAGTTCGCATCGTGACCGCCGCCGCCCTGTTTGACGGGCACGACGCCAGCATCAATATTATGCGCAGAATTCTGCAAGACCTCGGCGCCGAAGTGATTCACCTGGGTCACAATCGTTCGGTCAGCGACGTTGTTAAGGCCGTGCTTCAAGAAGGC
>JACMRP010000073.1 GCA_014376325.1 Pseudobdellovibrionaceae bacterium | reverse complement strand
GTGGTGCGTACATTGGGCGTTTCTGAAGTTGCTAACTCGGACGAGTTCGGCAAAGTCTGCTCGGCCAAGCGGAGCGCTAAGTTCATCGCATTCTTATGGTCAATCGTGATTTTTTTTGACGACAGAGTATATTCCAGCGACTTCTGAAAGTTCTCCGGAGCTTTGGGGCCATAGGCGAAAACCTGCGGCACCAAATTCAACGACTGAATCACCGAAAGTCCCATGCGTTTATCGGTGCGCAAGAAAGAATAAAACTTTTCGAAAGAGGAAAACAAGCCACCCGGGAATTTCGGCGTGTGCTCAACAATTTTTAGCGAAAGTTCTGCGCATTGTTTCAACGGCAAGGCCACTTTGTCGCTCTTCGTACAAAATTTTACCAGCTGGATAAAGTCTTCGCGAACGTCTGCGGCTTTGCCTTCATAATTACGTGAAAGCTCGAAGCTGACCCGGTAGGCAGTCATAAAATCGAAATCAAAAATATTCTGCAGGTACATTTTGGCGAAGACTTCGTTGAAGTTTTTCAAACGCTCGTCGTCTAAGCGCGCGAATTCGAGTCCGACTTCGACGGCTTTCGTCAGGGCTACACCAGTCTTTTTCATCATCTCGTAGGCTTTGAAGTATCTGGCAGAGGCGCCGTTGCAACCGCGACTGATTTTCAGCGCAAGCCTAGCCGCACGCTCTTCACCGAGAGCGAGATCGCCGTCCGCGAGTAACTTTTCGTAACTCTGTTGGAATTCAGTGAAGCTTTCGCAGGGTCTCGCGCGTTCTTTGTCTGCCGCCATCAAAGTGATCGCAGAAAGCGGAGCACCGTAAATCCCTTCGCGTTCTTGCGCGGATTTGACTTCGGTCGCAAAAGCCGCGTTCGCGAAGAACAACAACGCCAACATTTAGAACATCCAATTCATCGTCAGCTGCGGCTGCAGGCTTGCGGTCTTTGGCTGAAATTGCAGGTCGTATCCTACCAAAGGAGTATAAATCTTGCGTTTGTATTCTTGTTGTTTTTGCCAATTGTCGACGTAACGATTTTCAAACATCCATGGCAGGAAAGAAGCTAAGACCCCCACCGCGGCGAAGGCCCGAACGTCACCGTTCGCTTGCGTCGCGACTGCGATGTTCGCAATCAAATTGGTCGCGACCGATACGGTCGTTAGCATGTTGATTAAGTGCGCAGGTTTTTCTAAAGACTCTTCCGCAAGACGCTCGCGCAATAGATCACTGCGTTTGTCGGTGACCTTCACGGTTTTTACTCCGCGAAATCCGTCGCGGTATAAATCCATGCGGATCAAAAAGACCGAAAGACCCAATCCACTGATGCCCACTGCCATTGCGGCCATCCCGACATTGTCACTGGCTTTGCGCAGTTCATCCGTGTTGTTTTCATTCGTGTAATTTCCACGTAGGCGATTGCCCGATAAGATGGTCGCGATCGAAGAAACTTGATAAGGCCAAAATGCGAGCCAACCGTATTCACGTTCGTTTTGTGCTTCCATAAGAAGCCTGTCCGTTGCGCGCGGAACGACTTGCAACTCTGGATAATCGAGTCCTTTTAAAATGTCGTCATCTTTATCTTTGGCCGGAATCGTGACGGATTTTTTCGTCTCTGATTTTGATTCGGCTTTAGATTCGCCTTTCGATTCGGGCTTATCTTGCGCGAAGCTGATTGATGCGATAAACGGATTTAAAAAAGAAATCAGAACGACGGTACTTACTAATTTTTTCATTTGTTTAGAATATGTGAGCGCAAGATTGATGGCTACTGGACTTCGGATCAGGTATCGACGAATTAGGTTTTTGCGAGGATCGCTCGGTAGGCGGTTTCTAAATACGTATGCGATTCTGGATCGGCTTTCCTTAACATCTCTTGGTACGCTTTCGTAACCTCAACCAAGCCCGCCCCGGCCGGAACGCCGAGCACTTCGTAGGCATCCCAGGTGTGGCCATTATAATTGAACAAAACATTCAGCTCTTTGGGCTCTCCGCCTGGTTTTAAGGCTTCGCTGTCGAGATACTTTTGATATTTTGGATGACTGTACTTGCTGCCGCCGGCAGTCGTTGCGGTGAATGGACCTTGCGTCACGGCCGAATCACTCCGCTCCGACTTCGCCGGAGGTTTGTCGGGGCGCTTCAGATTCAGCACGGTGGGTTTTTTTTGCGAATGACGGCGCGCTGATATAAACCAGAACACGAAGGCGACCATTACCACTAAATTTAAAAATAAAAACTGTTGGCTATCCACTTGTTTTTCATTATTGGTGTTGGGCGTCCCTTTTTCAAGCAGGAGTTCCAAGATGGCAAGTCCCTTCGATCAACAGCAGGCAATCCCAGGCGTTAAACACATTATAGCTGTGAGTTCGGGCAAAGGCGGCGTCGGCAAAAGCACCGTTGCCACAAATCTAGCCACGGCCCTTGCTCAAAAAAACCGGGTGGGCTTGTTGGATGCGGACATCTACGGTCCGAGCATTCCTCGCATGTTGGGCAGTCTGAACCAGAAACCGAATATCACGCCCGATCAAAAGATTGAACCTATCACCCGTTACAACGTCAAACTGATGAGCATTGGCTTCTTGATCGACGAAAACGCGGCAGTCGTATGGCGGGGTCCAATGCTATTTAAGGCCATGGACCAATTCCTGCGCGACGTGCAATGGGGAGAACTCGATTACCTCGTGATAGATCTTCCCCCGGGCACTGGCGACGTCCAGTTATCGCTCGCGCAAAAAGTCCCGGTCGCGGGGGCGTTGATGGTTTCGACTCCTCAGAACGTGTCGCTGACCGACGTTAAGCGCGCGGTCGACATGTACCAACGCGTGGGCATCCCGTTGCTCGGCCTTGTCGAAAATATGTCGTACATGATCAACCCGGCAAATGGCGAACGGATGCAGTTGTTCCCTAAGGGCGAGCTAGAGGCCTACATGAAATCACAGAACATCGTGAAGCTCGGCGAAGTTCCATTTCATCCAAATGTTGGTTTAGCCTCTGAAGCCGGCGTTCCCATCGTCGAGGCGAATAAATCCAGCGCCGAAGCGCAAGAGTTTCTGGCGATCGCGAATCGCATTCGCGAATTGCTCCCGGTTTAAGTTCGATCAAAGTTTTTTGACTCTGAAAATCACATTCCTCGTCTTTTTTTGCGACGGTTCGAGGGAGATTCTCAGTGCGATACGCGGTTTCTGTACGCGAAACGAACTTAATTGAGATTCGAATTCGCTCCTCTTGAAAAGTCGACCTAGGACCGGTTATTCTGAGTGAGTTGAACACACAGACCCGGTTAACAACCCGCTTCGAGGGTCGGCACACAGGAGGAATCATATGAAGATCTGCCATCGCAGTCAAAATGACAAAAGCCCAAAGTGACGAAGCTAAGACAAAAATTTTACTACGCAAATGAAGAGAATTATTAACCCAGAATTTCCAATAGGAGGTTCCCAGCGGTACTTCTCTAAGGATTAAGTCCTTCTTTTGCCTCAAGGCAAACCGTTAGAAATGACGGGACGCAAAGCTACAGGGGCTTCAGCTCGCAAGAGCCAGCCAGCCAGACTGCCAAAGGTTATGAGTCGCCCGAGGAATTAGGTGATGCAAATGGAAGGTTCAAGTCTACAAAATTCATTCAAGGATTGGTTTCATTCCCCTTAGCTTGCAGTTTATAATGATTATTTTCTGCAAGCCCCTATTTTTTCGATTTCCCTGCCTTTCGTAGGCTCATTTCTTTTAATTCTTACTTTATTGATAAATCCAGTTACCTCAGCCGGATTATTAGCTTCAAAAAGACGATATCTCATCATAAAATAAAAACTAGATGTCTAAGTTTACTTTACTACTTTTCACCCTCATTAGTTTGCCAGCTCTGTCCTTAGCAAACGATACTTATTTGCTTGAGCTGGTCAACGGAGTCGCAAATTTAACTCGCGGTAATATTTTTTTCCCGGATCGTTGCGTTCCGATAAAAATGGCCGAGAAGCTTGCGATGAGTGACCACCCCCAATGTGAATCGCGTCTTAAGGGCCTTTCGAAATCGGTAAAGCTGATCGACAACCAAACTGCGATCGAAAATTTACTGAACGCAAAAAGACCCAAGTTGGTTGTTCTCGCAGAAAACCACGGTTCACCATCAGCGCTCAGTTTTCCACAAATACTATATTCTATAAAAAAAACGAATCCAGAAACCGACTGCCTTTTTGTCGAATACCCAGATAGCTTTGGTCAGAAACTTAAAGAACTTCAGGAGCAGCAAAAACTGCCCTTCGATTCTCAAGAGAATATAGGTCTGATGATATCGCAGAACCAAATTTTAGCTGCCGACAAAATTGGATTGAAAGTTATTCCCATTGATAATCATCCCACTCGCATTGATCAGGTGAAGTCGTTGTCCAAACAAGGTTTTCGAGACCGAAACCTAGTTATGGCAAACGCTATCGATAAAAATTTCGAAAATGGAACGTGCAAGGCCGGCATACTCATCGTCGGCGCATTTCATTGGACCAAGGGGGGCGCCTCGAAAGAAGTTCCTTCACTCAAAGATCTCGTCAAAGCAAAAACAGCTTCTATACTTATCGTAAATACCGCCTGTCACCCTACAATGCCCGCACATAACGATCCCATTTGGAAATGGAGCGAGTGCAAAAACAACCCGCCGATAATTGAAGCTGAAGCAATTGTAGAGACATCCTCGCTTTCAGACGATGTGAATCTCGTTCCTTCCGGAGGTCGTTGGAACGATTTTGATATTGGATTGATAACTCCCGCTGCCTACGATTCAAACTGCCTACGCGTACGCTAATTCGCGTAATAAACGTGGCGACACATTCATGTATTTCACAACGACATTGACGGCGTTCGCGCAACCCCTTTTCGCCATGTGCAGAATCTGCACATCATGTGCAAATTCTGCACTTCGCTGCAAAGGGTCCCTAGCCGCTTTCGCCTGTCGGGCAAGACCTAGGAGACCGTAAAAAAAAAGCGGGAAGCTAAAGAGCTTCCCGCGGGTTAACTTCTAATTTTCAACGATCAAAATCTGAAAGCTACTTAGATGCCAGCGCTTCCGGGATCAGCAGTCGAGCGCCTACGAATAACTTGGATATGTTATTTAACTTGTTCTTACTCTTGATATCGGAGACGGAGATTTTGTATTTGCCCGCGATGTTCGAAAGATTTTCTCCGCGCTTAACAACGTGATACTTTGCTTTGTTAGCGCCGGCGCGCTTTGCGCTGGAAGCCGGCAGTCTTTTTGCGCCGTCATCTGAAGACGGAGCTTTTGAATCACCAGGAATTTCTAAACGGACGCCAACCTTCAGCAGTCGCCCGCGACGGATATTGTTCGCACGCTTCAATTGGCTGATACTAACCGCGTATTTCTTAGCGATCGAAGACAAAGTGTCGCCAGACTGCACGGTGTAAAAACGCCCGCCCGCCATCGCGACTTTGCTGCCCACTGCTGGCGCATTTTCATCCGAAGACGAAGCGTTGACCGCATTTTTAGATTTTTTAGCGGCAGCCTTAGAGACGACTTTACGTTTCGCCGCGACCGGTGCGCGGTCCGGGACGTAAAGCTTCATACCAACCTTCAGGCGCTTGCCCTTTGGAATGTCATTCAGGTCACGCAGGTACGCCACCGTCGTGCGATATTTGCGGGCTACCGTGTGCAAACTGTCACCGCGCTTGATGCGGTAAACTTCGGTGTCGCCAGCATCCGCAATGTATTCCACTTTTTCAACAACGGACTGATTCGCGGCAACGGTTGCGGCTTCCGAAGTTCCTGGTGGAATACGGAGCTCGAGTTTGTTATTCGCTTTCAGTGGCGCTACTTCGCCCTTAAACTTCGGATTCAAATCTTTGAACTCTTCGTAGTTGATTCCCATTTTTTCGGCCATGACACGCAAGTTGATCGCGGTGTCGACCGTGATGTGATCGAACTCTATCGGCGCCATGTAGTCTAATTCTGCAAAACCGTATTTTTCTGGATCTTTCGCGATCAACTTAGCCGCGATGAATTTTGGAATGTAATGAATGGTCTCTTTCGGGAAACGTTTTTTCTTAGCAAGTTCCCAAAAATCGCGAGTGTAGTGATTCATCACTTCACGCTTTACGCGGTTTTCGCCAACGTTGTAAGAAGCCATCGCCAAATACCAAGATCCGAAAACGCTATAAAGACCTTTGAAATATTCTGCCGCCGCCTGGGTTGCTAAAACCGGATCTTTGCGTTCATCTACGAGGGCGCTGATTTCTAATCCGTAACGCTTACCGGTGCCACGAATAAACTGCCAGTAACCAACCGCTGCCGCATGCGAACGCGCTTGAGTATTAAAACCGGATTCGATCAGTGCGATGTAAAACAAATCTTCAGGAAGACCGTTGTCTTTCAAAACTTTCTTCATCAACTTTTCGTAACGAGTCGAACGCGCTAAATAACGCTCCATATGACGGCGGCCACGGCCTTGAAAATAACCAACCCATTGTTCCACTAACGGATTTACTTCCGTCGGAATCGCTTCCAATTCCTGATCGACAACTTTTGGGCCTTCCGCATCTTTTACGCGAAAAGATTCAAGGTCTTTTAATGGTGGAGCATCTTCTTCGCCAGCTTTTACTGCCGAAGGATCCGGAGCATTTGCGGTCGTAGTCGTAGATGCTGTCGTGGTCGACGGAGTCGCGCTATCAGCGGTTCTTGGAGAGTGCGCACAGGCACTCACTAACGCCACGACTAAGGTCAAAGAAACTATTTTCTGCATGAGGCCTCCGAGTCATTTCAGGCTACAAAAAACGACCCGGCATTACAATAGATCATCACTTCAAAGTTGGTTTTTTACTGTGTAGGTCCTGCCAAAGGACCAGGGTCCAGTCAATTTTTGCCGCGTCGATTAATTTATACAGCAAAGAGTTTCGTAATATCGCTTTTATATAGAAGCTGGTCTCGCTCCATGGTAGCTCATCAAACCAAATCTCGTCGAGTGGCGAAGACGTTGGCTTGTCACGAGCGGTGCGTATTTCCTCGCGTGCTTCGGCAAATATCTTCATCTTTGTAGGACCTGCGTTGTAAGCCGCCAGCGCAAAAGGCACATTCCCACCGAACTGATCAATCATCGATGAAATATAAAAAGTGCCAAGCGGAATATTTATCTCTGGCCGAAACACGTCTTCCGGAAAATCCAGCTTCTTCATTCCAAGTCTTCGCGCGACATCCTGCGCGGTTCCAGGAATCAACTGCATCAAACCCTGGGCGTTTGAAACTGATAACGCCCTAATCCCGAAAGCGCTTTCCTGACGGATCAAACTGCGGATCAAGATCGGATTTAAATTGTACTTTTTAGATTCCGCTTCGATCCACGTCGAATAATTTTTTGGAAAAACTAAACTTAAGCTTTCTGGAGCGCGCAAAGAGTTTTCTAAATCCATCGCGTCGTTCATCGCCCGAATGGCCGCCGGATACTGGTTATTCAGCGACATGTATTTTGCGTACTGGTATTCTAGATAAGGATTTTTACTGAGGGGCAGTCCCTGAACCTCGCTCTGTGCTTCAAGCAGCCAACCCGCCTTCGTCAAAACCTTAAATCGGTTCCACGCTTTGACTTGATCGCCGACCAACCACATATCGCCGCTGCCCGCAGGTACGACAACCGAAGCTTGCGGCCACGTGTATTCGCCTTTGTTCAGCTCGGCATTCAGCCGTAGACCGTAATACGAAAACGGATAACGATCCATCAATATTTTTGCCTCGACCGCGAAGCGTTCTTTGTCGGTATTTTCTAAAGTACGCACTAACCAATAACGTCCCTGAAGATCGAAACGATCGCGCTTTTGCGCAAGCAACTTTTCGAACTGCAATTGTGCGGAAGCAAAGTTCTTTAATCGCAGATGAATCAATCCCGAGCGCATCAAGGCTTCGACCGCTTCATCGGTGCCCGCATGAAATTCAATCAGCTTTGAAAAATGTGTGAGTGCCCGGT
>JACMRP010000072.1 GCA_014376325.1 Pseudobdellovibrionaceae bacterium | reverse complement strand
TCTTTCGATCATGATCGCAATAGATACGATCTGGGCTGCTAATATAGTCCACATCCAAATTGCGTCGCCTGAAGTAAAACCGCGTGCTAGTGATAAAAAGAAATCCATTTGTTAACCTCCGTTAAACGTTCATCAATGCACATATCAGCAACGGTGGTGCCAAGAGTCGAGAGCGAACACGTTCGATATCGAGGCGTGTTTTGGGATTTCGTGAACAGAAAGAGCCGCAAAAAGGCAGCCGCTGTACAGACAATTGTCAGCGGTAAGCTAACGGCGCCAGGTGTATTTTTCAGAGTGTGATGAAGAACGGCAAAAAATGACAGCGAGTTTGGCTCGCGGTTTTACATAATTAAGAATGAAAATTCGTTGAGTTACTAAAAGCATTGTCCAGCTTAGAGCTATTTCGTCTTAGGCTTTTCAATAGATGTGGGCGCCAGAGTTGGAGCGGGGGCCGCGATCGCCATGATCTTCACTTCAAACTTTGGCGATGTCGGGTGAATACCGATGAAGCTGAATTTATAACAGTGGTTCGCTTCTTTCGGGCAGACATAGTAGTAAGTTGCCGCGCCTGAAGGCGGGGACCAATTGTAGGTCACGAAGAAACCAAAGATCTGTGGCTTCGGTTCAACGAGTTTGTCTTCGGTGTATTGGCCGCTCGCGCGCATGTCGACAAAGATACTTTCAGGGAACATGAATATCTCTACGACCTTCACCTTGAGTTCGGCGGCACAGCTCAACTTATATTCGGTATCTTTCATCGTCATTTCGGATTTGCAGGTGCCGAGATTTTCGGAATCCCATTGGTCCAGTGGCATGATGACCGAAACGTTCTGGTTGAATTTGGTAAATGCGAATTCGAAAGATTTGTCGGGGACCTTCGAGGCGTTAGAAGTGGAACCAAGAAGCAGGCTGAATAAGAATGTCGCAAACTTCAATGAATCCTCCGCAACGAAGATGTTGTTACTTCAGAAGGGTGGGTGGGGCTTTCGCTGCAGGAACTAATTTAGGAGCCGCAACCTTTAACGTGTTTGTTGCCTCATTCGCGCCATTCCACTCGAAGTTTTTTACGAGTTGATTGCAAGCCGTCAGGGTCTTTTGGAAACTACTCTGATTATCAAGACAGGTTAAGATCGCGACCCGCTGGCCCTTTTGCAGAATAACTTGGCGGAGCTGTTTGCTGCGGCTTTTTTGAATCATGTCGACCACGAGTCCCGGACCACCGGCCATCGCAAAAGATTTTGCACCCAAAACTTCGAAGCCGTAGCTAGGATAATCGCGCATCCATTTTTTAGCGTAGCTTTCCAAGGTGGCTTGTTTATTTAACGAGTCCGTACGGACCGACATAGATGCCGAAGATTCCATCAGACCTTTTGGGGTCAGACGAACGGATTCAAAAATGGATTCGTTATTTTGCGGAGTCGGAAGCCAATCGGTTCCCGCGGTTTTTAAATTGAATCCCTGACTCTGGAAATAGTGACCTAGTTGAGGGTCCATCAGCGTCGATGTGCTGGTAGCCGGGTGAGGCGCTGCCATGGCACTTTCCAGGATTAAGTGCGGGACTAGGCTAAGGAATATAAAAACAATATTTTTCACTTCTTCAGTGTATCTGAGGGACCCTGTTCATTGCAAGGCCCTAAATCCACAGGCATTTGCCACCGGTAGACTTGGCTCTTATCATTGTTCGAAACGCGAACTAGGATAAGGCTTGGATTTTTAATAGAAAATTGCGGCTCCGAAAAGTTCAGCTTCGTTTTAAGCAAGGTTTGCGTACAAACTTTTTCGGGGTCGAAAATATCCAGGTGGCTGTAGTCCGCACCCTGCGGTTGCCAGCTGTAAATAATAAGGCCGTTCCTAGCCGAGAGGAGACTGTTCACGGCACCTTTCAAAGTCAGTACCACCTTGCGTTTTTTACCCGAAAGATCTGACGTCACAATCGCGTTCGATTTTGCGGAAGGATCTTCTTCTATCCAGTAAAGGCTTTTGCCGTCGAACGAAAGCGCGGCGGACCGTTGTGGTTTAACTTTGTCGTGCGCAAACACCTGAATTTTATCTGTCTGAAGGTCTAGCCAAAAAAGGCCAGGAGTTCCTGAGCGGGTCGAAGTGAACAACAGGCTTTTGCGAACGGGGACCTGAATCATTTCGCCGTCGAAACCGACAGAGTTTGTTAAGCGCGAAATATCTGAACCATAAAGATCACTTAAGTAGAGCTCGGCCTTAGGATAAGTTTTGTTCGATTCTCCCGCAAATGGCTGTTCTTTGATTTCGTCGGTGTTCGAAGCGTAAATGATTTGTTCTTCGTTCAGCGGAATCACGCTGAAAACGTCACCATCTTGAAACGTCAGACGCCGATCTGCCTGAAGAGTTAAATCGTATTCGTGAATTTGGGTGTTCTTGTGGCCCTTACGATCGCGACTGATGTAAAATATTTTATCGCCCTCATCAGAGAATACGGCGCCGCGATTGTAACCTTGCGATAGCACGATGCTGGCGTCTTTCGATTTTAAATAATCGACTTCTGCAGGTAGGTCGGGTTTTTTGTTCTTCGAGCTGCACCCGTTGATGCTAAGGGCGACTGCCGCCGTAAAAAATAATTTTAATGTAGAGTTCAACATTCAGATCCGACTTTCTGCAATACTTTCGTTAACAAGCTAGAAGGGTTCACCTTCTTGAGATCTTTAAGCTCGACCCATTTTATTTCGGGCGAAGCCTTTGGATTTTTCGAATCCTTTTGAATTTGAATGAAGATATCATGATGAGTGATAAAATGCTTCACATCAAATTTTTTCGGTTTGTCTTTGGACGTTTGAACTTTGCCGGGAAAAATCCATTGGCCTTTCAAAAACGGCGCGTAATTATTTTGGACCAAGGCAATTTGATTTTTTTTAATATGGATTTCGGGTTGCCAAACCCAGACTTCGCTTTCGCGACGAGGCTTTTTTAGTGGCAGGGTATCCACCCAATTATTTTCACGCGCCACGCAAGATGCATTCCACGGACACAGCAGACAGCTTACTTTTTGCGGAGTGCAAATGGTGGCGCCCAATTCCATGAGTCCCTGATTAATTTCGTCAGGCGAACCGATCAACGAAAGTTCGTCTGACATTTTTTGCAATTCGTCGCGGGCCTTTGAATTCCACCATTCGGTTTTTTTACCGTACATACGTGAAAGAACCCGGATGACGTTGCCATCAAGGACGCCCACCTTTTCACCATGAGCAATGCTCGCAACCGCACGCGACGTATAGGGGCCAAATCCCGGAAGCTCTAGAAGCTCTGCCGCCGTCTTCGGAAATCCATCTGCAGAAATTAATTTTGCGGCTTTGTGCAGATTGCGCGCGCGCGAATAATACCCCAGCCCCGCCCAAGCCTCTAGAACGTCTGGCTCGGGAGCCTTCGCCAAAACCTGAACTGTCGGAAATTTCTTAAGAAATTTTTCGTAGAAAGGGATTACGGCAGCCACCGTTGTTTGCTGCAGCATCACTTCGGAGATCCAAATGCGGTAAGGGTCTTTGCTTTGACGCCATGGCAAATCGCGCTTGTTTTCCTGATACCATTTGAGCAGTTTACCGTGATCCGTCATGCGGGGAATCCTAAATGACAATCCCGTTGTTTCCAAAGGTTTTTTGCTCGATACTGCATCCTCTAACAGGGGAGCTAACAGATGGAATACAAACCGTTAAGTGGTCGCGAGTTTCCTCGATTTTCCGGAATCAAAACATTTTTTAGATTGCCCCACGTTCCCGTAGACGCCGATTACGAAGTGGGCATTTTCGGGATCCCTTACGACGGGGGAGTTTCTTATCGCCCCGGTCCGCGCTTTGCCCCAACGGCCGTGCGCGAAATGTCGAGCCTGGGTCGCGGTTTTCACATGACCCGCGAACTGAATTGGATCGAGAAGCTCAAAGTGGCAGACATCGGCGATTGCTCGACGGTGCCCATTGACCAAAAACAAACCTACATCAATATCGAAAAACACGTGGGTCAGGTTCTGTCCCTCGGCAAGAAATTTGTTGCCTGCGGTGGAGATCATTCGACAACGCTTCCGGTCTTGCGTGCGCTCCGTCAGCATTACGGCAAACCTTTGCAATTCATCCATTTCGACGCGCATCTAGATACCTATCCTGCAGCGTGGGGTTTTGAATATCACCATGGAGCTTTTGCCCGTCACGCGGTCGAAGAAGGTCTGGTGGATCCGAAGAAAATGCTTCAGATCGGAATACGTGGTCCTCTTGCTGCCGGTGCAGACTTAGATTTCGTCAAAGAAAAGGGCATCCGCGTTCTGACGATGGACGATATTCGCGAAGTTCCCATTACAGAATTTTGCAATCAGTTGCCGGTGTTTGACGACACGCCAACTTACATCAGCTTTGACGTTGATTGTTTGGATCCTGCGTACGCGCCGGGGACCGGCACCCCAGTTCCTGGCGGTATGACAAGCTACGAAGCTCAGCGAATTTTACGGGCTTTCAAGATCCCGAATTTGGTTGGCGGCGATGTGGTTGAGATCTCGCCCCCGTTCGATCATCAAGGCATTACGTCTTTGATTGGTGTTG
Source organism: Pseudobdellovibrionaceae bacterium (assembly GCA_014376325.1). The sequence goes on along the minus strand of JACMRP010000072.1, from coordinate 1,651 downwards.
ACGTGATGTTCGAGTTCCTTTGCATTATGGCGGGGAATAAAAAATAAAACTTTGTTGAATCTGTTGGACTTCTGGAGGCCGTCTCTTTAAGTTACGGCTTCTAAAAAACCAAGGAGCCCCCATGAAGTTTGCACTTGCATTCGTATCCGTTCTTTTCGCTGCTACCGCTGCTTTTGCGGCAGACAACTCTTTAGTGGGTCATTACAAAAGCGGACCTACCCTCGAGAACACTTTGGCTTTTAACTTTGTCGGTTTAGCTCAAGGTCGTCCGAATATTTATTTGGACATTGGTGGTTTGAGCTCATTCATCGCTCCGTCTATCAGCTTCAAAACTTATTCGACTCAAGAAAATCGCAAAGATCTAGATAATGCGAAAGCGACTGCGGATCGTACTTTGGCGGGCATCGGTCCTTCGGTCACCGTGTTGCGCGCAGATAAAAAGTCGTTGATTTTAAACCCGTACATCTTTTTTGGAACAGAAAAAGACGCGAAGTCGACAAACAACGTTTCTGGCCCGGGCCTTCGCGCATTAGGACAAGTGAACTTCACAAAATCAGTTGCGCTTCAAGGCGGTCTTGACGGCAACAACATGGAAGGTCCATTCAAAGCGGAAGCTTACATCGGCTTTGGAATGACTCTTTAATTTTTGAAATGCCCCAAATAATTTCTTCCGACATACAACGGCGCCTGTTTGATCTTCTTGCGGAGTCGGAAGAACTTATTTTTGCTTGCGGCCCGAAAGGGGTCGTGGTCGGCCGTAAGTGGGCGACGGCACCGATCACGTCCATATTTACTGGCAACGCTTAAAGCGCTTTGTCGTCGGCGACTTCCACGGCGAAGGTATGCTGAGCTTCTACGACGGCGACGAATACTTGTTTCGGTTCTACCTGCCGACAGGGCCTTTCTCTCCAGAGATCTGTAGCTTTGCGGATACCCAATTGGTTAGTAATATTTAAAACCAGTAATTACGCAAAGCTTCCCGGATTCCAGACTTTTGCAAAATATAATCGGCGAATCGTTGATGACATCGGCCTAGTGGTTTGTAGAATGTCGACATCGAAGAACTCGTACATTTGCGTTTCTGCATGATTAGTGAAGACTCTGGCGACGATGCTAATCAGCGAACACCCGAATTCGAAAAATCTGTCGCTCAGTATTTTGAATCATTATTGAATAATGGAACTTACGTCGGAGCTGTGGCGGAATCAGCCGGTCGCTTGTAGTGAGCATGCATAACACTGAAAAGAATTTGATGAGCCAATTCTTGTATCATTTTATGCCGAAGTCTTTGCGCGGAGATATTCTGTTTCCATTGAATGATTTAAAATTGGACCAACCCGCGATTTGTGCCGAGCAAGCGAAGAAGTATGACGGCCGCGAACACTTACTCCAGAAATCGGATCCAGAATTATTCCAACGCTATTTGGTGAACGGCGATGCAGATGACAAACATTGGATCGTCTTATGCCGTAAAAACAATCGGCGGCCGAGAAATCATAGCCCCCAAGTTGATATCGCCACCCAAAAAAGCTGCTAGAAATCCAGAATGAAATCAGCAGACTCAGTGCTTTGATCGAAAAGATGGGAAGCGACTCATCAGGAAAAAGTTGAAAGATCGACATGTCCGGCAAAGTGTTCGGAAAATGAAGTG
>JACMRP010000071.1 GCA_014376325.1 Pseudobdellovibrionaceae bacterium | reverse complement strand
TTGCCCACAATAGATACACATTATAAAATATGCGAGCACATGGCGAATAATCTCGGGCCATATACGGCTCCGCAGGTATGAAGTGCAAACGAGACGCGACCCGTATAATCATTTCGTGCTTGTTTGTTGACCCTCTGAATCTATGCAGAATAAATTTGAAAAATATGATCCATCTCGATTCTGTCGAAGCAGCAACTGATTATATTTTTGAAAAACTAGGACCCGCTCTACGAGTGGCAACCCCGCTCGGGCTGGGCAAACCAAATAATTTACTGAACGAAATATATTCTCGAGTTGCCGTAGGAAAAAATAGATCACTATCTATTCACACGGCTCTTTCTCTAAGTCCGCCAAACCCGAAGAGTGCGCTAGCGCAGAAATTCTTCGGTCCATTTAGCGAACGTCACTGGGGACTCGATTATCCAGTACTTAAATATTTTAAATCTGCCGTCGCAGATAAACTGCCGGGCAATATTAAAGTGTCCGAGTTTTATTTCCAAGCCGGTTCGGCTCTTTCTTCCAAACACTTACAGCGGAATTATCAAAGTGTTAACTACACGCACGTCGCGGAAAACTTACTGCATGACGATATCAATCTGGTTTTACAACTCGTTTCAAAGCGCTCAACTGCCAATGGGGATCGATACAGTCTAAGTTGCAATCCCGATGTGACTTTAGACGTTGCAGATTTATACCGCGTCGGCGGTAAACCGTTGATGATCGTTGGCGTGGTTCATCCAGAGCTGCCGTACATTGGAGGCGAAGCTGAAGTAGCGCCAGAATTTTTTAGTGCCGTACTCGAATCACCGCAGATTTCTCATGGATTGTTCGCGCTTCCTAGAATGCCTATTTCTTTAGAAGATCACTTGATCGGTTTTTACTCGAGCCTTTTTGTTGAAGACGGCGGAACATTACAGATCGGCATCGGATCGCTTTCCGACGCCATCGTTTCCGAATTGATTCTTCGACAAAATGACCCTCGCTTTTATTTCAGTTTATACGAAAAATCTAAACGCAGGTTCAGCGGTCAACTAGATACGGACCACCTACACACGGGGCGCTTTGAAAAAGGACTTTACGGTCTGACAGAAATGTTGACCGATGGTTTCATGCATCTTCGACGAGCCAATATTTTGAAACGATTCGTCAGCGACGAAGTCTCGGGCAACAAAACCTACGTGCACGGTTCATTCTTCCTTGGTTCAAAAGAATTTTATTCGTGGTTGCGCGACCTTCAAGGAGAAGATGCCCGCGGTTTGCGAATGACACGCGTCTCGAAAGTAAATGACCTTTACGATCCCAAAGAAACTCTGCTTCGACAGCAGCGGATCAAAGCACGATTTTTTAATACAACCATGCAGATGAGCTTACTCGGCGAGGCAGCAAGCGAAACGCTGCCAAACGGAAAAGTCATCAGCGGAGTCGGCGGGCAATATAACTTTGTAGCGATGGCCAACGAACTTAAGGGCGCCCGGTCGATACTGATGCTTCGTAGCGTTCGATTGGAAAAAAATGGGAAATGGGTTTCTAATATCGTCTGGAATCCGGGTCACCTAACGATCCCCCGTCACTCTCGTGACGTCGTTGTTACCGAATACGGCATTGCGGATCTAAAAGGCCGCAGCGATGAAGAGTGCATTCAACGAATGTTAAATATCACCGATTCCCGATTTCAGTCGCGGCTTCTACGGCTGGCAAAGAACAGCGGCAAGATTGCTTCTGATTATGCGATTCCACCAGAGCATCTAGAAAATACACCGGAAAATCTTTTGAACCAGCATTCTAGCACTGAATTTAAAAAGAACTTTTCACCGTTTCCTTTTGGAAGCGACTTCACCGCGTCTGAAGAAAAAATCGTCCTGGCGCTGCAGTCCTTGCAGGAGGATCAAAAGAAATCGGCTATTGGTTTACTTATAAAAGCGCTCGCTCCCCTACCAAAAGGGACCTCCGAAAGATTTGGTTCAGAACTAGATCGAATGGAGCTGAATCGGCCACATTCAGTGAAAGAACGATTGTACCGTCGACTGCTACTAAGATATCTAAACAGCACTGCGAATTAAATAACCTATTCTAAGATTTTTTTAAGTTCGGTTTTTTCTTCACCGTCGAGAACTAACCATTCCGGCGGTACCATTTCGACAATGTACTTCCAAGAAGCTTTTAACATCGGTTTAGCAAGGGGCTTTTGGTGCAAATCTTTCATCAAGTTCAAGTGCCGTAGCAGTATCGTCCGCTTAGGCTTGTAGAAACCTTCCGCATCCTTACCGGCATTGGTAATCTCGTCTGAGTTTTCGACTTTGTTGATAAGATCTATAAAATATTTCTCTAAGCTCATAGGGTGGACCTTACCCCAAGTGTTTCATTTTGAGATGTTTCATATCTGGAAGTTTTCGCAAAGTCTGATTTTTCGATCACAAACTATGCGAAAAGGCCTTTAGTCTCGGCAATTAATGCCGATCTATTAGTCATACGGTACGTAACTTGGAGAAT
>JACMRP010000007.1 GCA_014376325.1 Pseudobdellovibrionaceae bacterium | reverse complement strand
TCGAATTGGACCCCGCGTGACCAACCGCCTCCTTTTAGCGCCGATGGAGGGTGTCGTCGACTGGGTGATGCGGGATACGCTCTCGCAAATCGGCGGCATCGATCAATTCGTCACCGAGTTTTTGCGCGTCACCGATAAGCTTCACCCAGAATCCGTGTTTTTGAAAAACTGTCCGGAGCTGCGTACAAATTCACGCACTCGGCACGGTGTCCCCGTGTTTGTTCAATTGTTAGGCGGTCAAGCGGAGCCCCTTGCGGTCAACGCTTTACGCGCGGTCAAGCTCGGGGCCCTCGGAGTTGATCTCAACTTCGGTTGTCCAGCAAAGACCGTGAATCGACACGATGGTGGCGCGAGTCTTCTAAAATCTTGCGACCGCATTTATTCTATCGTGAAAACGGTCCGGGACGCCGTCCCTGTGGGCACTCCCGTCACCGCGAAAATCCGTTTAGGCTTCGAAGATCGCTCAGCGTGTTTAGACAACGCGAAGGCCATCGAAGAAGCCGGCGCCACGTGGCTCACCGTGCATTGCCGCAGCAAAATTGACGGCTACAAACCGCCGGCCTATTGGGACTGGATCCCCCGCATTCGCGAAGTTAGTAAAATCCCGATCATCGCGAACGGCGACATCTGGAATGTCGAAGACTATCATCGCTGTCAAAGTGTCACCGGCTGCGACCAGTTTATGATCGGCCGCGGAGCGATGAGCAATCCCTACTTGTTCCGCCAAATTCGCGAAAGCGGCAGTGATTTTGAACATGACGTCAGAACCATTAAATCTGCACACGATTGGCAAAATACAAAGACACTGCTTCCCGGTTTCTTCGAGGCCAGCACCGCCCATATTAATGAGCACTTCGCGGTCAGTCGCACGAAGCAGTGGCTCCGCGCTTTATCGTTAAAGAGTCCGGAAGCAAAGTTGGTCTTCGACCAAATTAAGACATTACGCAAACCAATAGAGTTCCGCTCTCAGCTGGAAAACCACTGCGTTTGATGTTACCCTCATTTTCGAGGTGACCATGGAAAATCAAAAAGCAAAAGTTGTGATCTATACAAAAGACCCTTGTCCATATTGCGTGCGCGCAATTAGTTTTTTCGACGAACAAGGAATTAAGTACGAAGAGCATGATCTCACCGGCAATCAAGCCGAAATGGACAAGATCAAAAACGAAACCGGCTGGAGAACCATGCCGATCATAAAGATTAATAACGAAATTATTGGCGGATACTCAGACATGAAAAGCTTGCACGACGAAGGAAAACTCGAAGGTCTTTTGACGAAGTAGTTTCTGTTACTGACCCTTCTACTACTGACGAAGCTCCGTGTAAGAACACATTTCTAACGGAGCTTCAAAAAGACGTCGCACCAACGTGTGCATTTCTGCCAGGGTTCTTGCTTCCGCGCAAGCGCCTATAACAGCTTGTCCAAAATCAATCCACACGCTGGTTGTTCGTACGTGAAACCGCACCTTGCGCATCGCGAGTGATTCTGGAAAGTATTCTCCGGCATATTCAATAAGTTTTAATAGCGAGCGTCCGTACTCGGCACCTTCTTCGAGCGGCCCCTTGGGTGCACGTTGACCTTCGCGACCTGGTGGAGCCTGAAATCCAAGAAGCTCACCAAACTGCCACAACATCCATGGACGTGCGGCCAAAGCTCTGCCCGCCATTGCCATGTCGCAACCAGTTTCGTTCAACATAAGCATCGCGTCTTCGGCCGTCTGAATATCGCCATTGCCGACAACGGGGACGCTGATTTTTTCTCGAAGAAATTTAATTTGCGACCAGTCGGCGGAGCCACGGCGCTTTTGCGCCGCTGTTCGCGGATGAAGGCTGACCCAACTGGCGCCGGCATTCTTTAATCCCTGAACAAATTTTTCGAGGTATTCAAAATCCGTTTGACCACTCGGCAGCCCCGTCGAACCATCGATCGCGCGGGCGCCCGGCTGAGGAGCCGCGCGCAGTTTGACCGACACCGGCACCGACGAATTCTTGACGGTCATCTCCACAATCTTCGCTGCGTAATCCGGATCACCCATGAGGGCCACACCGTAATTATGCTTCAAGGCCTTCTGTACCGGACAGCCCATGTTGATATCGATACCGTCTGCGCCCCACTCGTAGATCAACTTTTTGACACTCTCGCGGATGGCGGGTTCTTCGTTGCCTAAGATTTGCGGGACAAGCTCCGTCTCGCTCGCGGCCCGCATCGTTTCGGGAGTTCGGGTCAGATCCTCATTCGGAATCCGTCGTGAATTCAACATTTCGGTCGGCCAGATCGTCTTCGCATCGGCGGGCAAATATTCACGCATCATCAAACGCAAGGCCACGTGAGTCAGCCCTACCATGGGAGCCAAACACAAAGGAAAATTCACTTGATCATTAAGTATGGGCCGATGAAGCCCTAACCGAACCCGTTCCATCCCCAATTTCTACTCCGAACCTCGATCGCCCACAAGCACTTCCCGACCCGAATCAAGACAGCCACTTAAAAAAGCACGTCCTAGATACTTTCAACTTCTAGGACGAAGAACCGCTGAACTTACAATTCGCCGAACGCCGCCGAAATCCGACTTAAAAGCGCGTCCTTCCGATCCGGCGTCTTTCAAACTCAAACTATTTACGGGCTGTACAGGCACCCTTGTTGCTCATGTGCATAATTTGCACATGATGTGCAGATTATGCACATGAGCAACAAGGAGACCAAAATGAAAAATATAAAAACAGCAAAAGCGAACAATCTGGATCCGCTTCTGTATAAGACTTATCGAGATATTGCTTTTAACTTACTAAATTTGCGGAAGCGGCAAAACGTAAATCAGATAGAGTTCGCCAGGCGCTGCGGAATTTCTCGCTTTACCTATTTGCGTGCGGAGGGGGGCCGCCAGCGCTTGACGCTCAGGAATCTCGTTCGGATTTCGGAGCGACTGAAAATTCACATCACGGATTTGTTCAAAGAACCATTTGATGACGTCCTTGCCGCGGAGCCTCGTGAGCTCGTGCAAATTCGAAACAGAGATGGCCACGGCTTACTTGAAGAACGCTACAAGTCGAGCGTAAACCCAAACACGAAAATCAAAAAGATATTCCTAAATCCCCGTCAAGCTCGCCGGATGAAATTAGAATCCAGAGTAAACTTAGAAATCATTATGCTTCGGGGGAAAATGACAGTGTCCTGCGCGCCGGACATAAAAACGATTCGCACGGGCGAACAATACGCCATCAGCTATAATCCGCAATTAAGTCTTTTTACGAAGACTCCCGAGTACATCAAGTTCGGGAGCTACACGGGCGCCGAATTTTTACTTATTCAGACGTTGGTTCACTAGTTCTTGAACAACACTCGGATCGGCGAGGGTCGAAATGTCGCCGAGTTGTTCGGGCTGGTTTTCCGCAATTTTTCGCAAAATTCTGCGCATGATTTTGCCGGAACGAGTTTTGGGCAATGCCGGTGCCCACTGAATTAAATCCGGCGTCGCGATCGCTCCGATGTCCTTACGAACCATTTGGATTAATTCTTTTTTTAAATCTTCCGACTCAACGATTCCCGAATTCAAGGTTACGAAGCAATAGATACCGGTCCCCTTGATGTCGTGCGGATAACCGACGACAGCGGCTTCGGCAACTCCGTGATGACCCACCAAGGCACTTTCAACTTCGGCGGTACCGATGCGGTGTCCGGATACATTTAATACGTCATCAACTCTGCCGGTGATCCAATAGTAACCGTCTTTGTCGCGACGACAGCCGTCGCCCGTAAAATAATATCCCTTGTAGGTTGAAAAATAAGTTTCTTCGAAGCGTTCGTGGTCTTTATAAACCGTGCGCATCTGACCGGGCCAAGAGTCCGCAATGGCTAACACTCCTTCGGTTTCGACGTCAGTTTGTTTTTGACCCTCTGGAGTTAACACCACCGGCTG
>JACMRP010000070.1 GCA_014376325.1 Pseudobdellovibrionaceae bacterium | reverse complement strand
TTCGCTCCGACGAAATTTAGTCGAAGAGCGAGCTCACAGAATCATTGCCGTGGATGCGTTTGATAGCTTCGGCCAACAAAGGCGCAATAGAAACCACTTCAAACTTTCCGGAGGCAATCGCCGCTTCCGATAACGGAATGGTGTCAGTGACCCACACTTTTTCGATCGGACTTTCAATCAAACGGGAGATTGCAGAACCAGAAAGAACAGGATGCGTCGCAACGGCGAACACACGTTTTGCCCCATTTTTTAGGAGACTGTCAACCCCTTGTGTAAGGGTTCCAGCCGTATCAATCATGTCATCGACAATGACCGCGGTTTTGTTCGCGACGTCACCGATTAAATGCAAAGCTTTGGCTTCGTTCGGGCCGGTCCGGCGTTTATCAATGATGGCCATGGAACTTTCGATGCGTTTCGCAAAGGCGCGGGCTCTTTCGACTCCGCCAGCGTCCGGACTCACCGCAACAAAATCGCCCCCGTTGCCGAGGTGATCGCGCCAAGCACGGGCTAAAGTAGGAATGGCGAAGAGGTGGTCGACGGGGCCGTCAAAGAAGCCCTGGATTTGGGTGGCGTGCAGATCAATCGAGATCACCCGGTCGACTCCGGCGGTGGTCAGTAAATTGGCCATCAGTTTCGCCGAGATCGGTGCTCGTGGCGCGACCTTGCGGTCTTGCCGAGCGTAGCCGAAATAGGGGATCACTGCCGTGACCGATGCGGCCGAGGCTCTTTTAAGAGCGTCGATCATGACGAACAGTTCCATGTAGTTCTGATTCACGGGCGGGCAGGTGCTCTGAATGATGTAAACATTCTGGCCCCGAACGCTTTCATGAATTTCGATTTGGATTTCGCCGTCAGCAAAAGCGCTGACTTGAGAGTAGCCGAGTTCAACACCGGCGGCTTCGGCCACTTTGCGTGCAAGTAGCGGATGGGAGTTCCCAGTAAAGATCTTTAGGCCCTTCATCACTCGTGAGTCTCCTAGAGTTAAAAGCGCGTTTTGGGCACGCTAACAAGCACCTAAGATTTTGTCCACTCATCGGTGAAATATATTTCATTTAGACTAAATGCTTTCGTCATTTTTGCGTCTGAGCGCTATTTAGGCACGTCTTTGATGCCGATGCTGTGTTCCACGCCCTTATCCAAAGGTTGACCGAAGCCGTTTTTGAAAGCCGTTTTGACAGCGCCCCAAATATTGATGTCGGGACTTTTGATCGGGCCTTCGAATTCGACCTTGGTGGCGACATCTTTTTCAGAGCTCCGAAATAATAGATTCGCGGCACCGAGGACGAACTCGTAAGTTCCGTGTTTGAAAGAAATAAATTTTTCTTCGTTTTTGACCATTTTGACGTTGTCGAGGAAGGGCTTTACGTAGCCTTTGATCTTACCGTCCTTCGTGGCCGTCTCGGCATAAATGCTGAGCTTCCCTTTAGCGAAGGTGAACGGTCCGTACACCAGTAAGAACGGATTTAATTTTTCAAGCGTAAAGTCTTTCATGTCGGCATCGATGTTGAACGCCATCGGGTCCGCCAACGCGTTGAACTTGCCTGCGAAACGGAAGTTCGAATCGCCCTGGAATCTTCCGGTCAGACGAAAGGTGCTCGGCAAAATTTCGTTTTTGCTGTCGACGTTACGCATGTTGAAAGCGGAAAGCTCCAATTGATCGGCGACGACATCGATCGGCGCTTTGAAATCTCTGTTCACGAAGTGCACTTGGCACTCCATGCATTTTGCGGATTCAATGCTGATCGGGATCAGCTTTTGAATCACTTCATTCCAGCCTTTTTCGTCGGTCCCGTTCTGTTTTTTTTCTTCGGATTTACTGTCGGTGAACTGCAGGTTCAATTGCGTCACACGAAGATCGCCCAATATTTCGCCTTTGAAAAGCGCACGCCATGCGAGCGACAAATCAATTTCACGAACCGCGATCAAAGGATCATTCTGGTTCGAACCTTTTTTCCACAACCGCAGGCCCTCAATCTGGTAGGCGCCCCGCCACAGTGAAAGGTCCAAGTCCGCGATGTGTCCCTCGTAAGATTCGATTTTATTTGCTAGGTAGTAGTTAAGGCCGCGCTTTACTCCGTACGGAATAAAAATGCGGATGACTATAAGAAATAACAAAAGACCCAATAAGATTTTTCCGGTGAATGAGAGTTCGTGCAGGAATTTTTTCACGGAGTTCCTCTGACTGGTGGAATTGTTTCTGTTCGTTTGTCGTAAATTCGGTGCGATAGCTCGGCGCTAATAAAAATAATCGCCGATGAATAATAAACCCAAGTCAATAGCACGATCATCGAACCCGCAGCGCCGTACGCCGAGCCGACAGCGCTCTGGCCTAAGTACAACCCGATCAAGGTTTTACCAATTGAAAAAAGCACCGCCGTAGTTATGCCGGAAACTATTGCGACCCGTGGCTTGATACGTCGTTGCGGCAGGAAGTAATAAATCGCGCCAAATAAAATAGTAAATACCAATATCGAAACGCCGAAATTCAAAATCTGACCCAAGACTTGCTCGGCTCCGTCCAAAATGAACGACATGATGGACGAAATCACCAAGGACACGATCGATATGAAAACAAAAGTAAGAACCATGCCGACGTTGAAAACTTTTTGTTTTAAGAAAGTCGTACCGCTTTTGAAAAAAGATTCTTCGGCCGCTTTCTCGAAATCGATCGGGGGCACGTCGAAGATTTTATTCAGCGAGTACCTTAATTCTCCGAAAACGCCGCCGGCCGATACCAGCAGCGTGAGAACTCCGAACAATCCTGCAAGGTTTCGAACTTCGAGTTTACTCTCGGCACTTTTCGTGATGAGCGCTATCACGTCTGCCGCTTGACCGCCGACAAGATTCTGAATCTCGCCGACGAGTTTTGCGCTAAAACCGGGGCCCATCAACGAGACGAACGTGATCATCAGAATCAATAACGGCGCCAGCGATAAGGCCGTGTAAAATGAAAGCGACGCGGACATATTAAAAATATCGTCGCGGCTTAATTTAGCAGAAAATTTTGTGTCGAAGATTTGTTTCACGTTCATAGTCTTTGGATACACTGTTTAGGCTATTTGAAAAAGGCCATATCTGCGTCTTCCAGAAATCTTCTTGGGGCGTTCTTAGAAACGCTTATTAGGGATGCGGAAAGGTCTTTAATTTTTCCAGGAAAGCCCGAAGTGCCATCGCCCGGTGCGAGTTTTGGTTCTTAAATCCCGGACCTAATTCCGCGAGCGTCTGGGTCTGCCCTTCAGAAATAAAAATAGGGTCGTAACCGAAGCCCAGCTGGCCGATCGGTTTTGGGGCGATCTTGCCGCTCATGAGACCTTCGAAATGCCACTCTTCCCCGGTCGGCGTAAAGACGACGGTTGAACATACGAAGCGCGCGTTGCGGTTGGGCATAGGTCGGATGCTCATCATCTTTAACATCTTAGCGATGTTTTCGCTGTCCTGGGCTTTTGGTCCGGCGTATCTTGCCGAGTGAATCCCCGGAAGGTTGTTGAGTCCCTCTACTTCGATGCCGCTGTCTTCACCGAGAATCCAGACTCCGGGCTTCACGGCCTTTAGGGTGCGCGCCTTAATTTGCGCATTTTCTAAAAAAGTCTTCCCGTCTTCGGGGCGCGGGGTGAACGACGAGATGTCATTTTGAGTGAATATTTTTAAATCCGGCAATTCTTTCAGGGCAAGTTTGTACTCGTTCAGTTTGCCTTTGTTGCCGGTGGCGATCCATAGTTCCATCTTGATTCTCCTGCGGCGATGCTAGTGCCTGCTAACTTCGTTTGAAAATGGGTCCGACGATTTCTTCCTGCGCGCGGAAAAGTTCGTTACAACCTTTGGTCGCGACGTCCATCATTTGGAATAACTGTTCGCGAGTGAACGGTGTGTGCTCGGCCGTGCCTTGAACTTCGACGAACTGACCCTTGTCGGTCATGACAAAATTCATGTCGGT
>JACMRP010000069.1 GCA_014376325.1 Pseudobdellovibrionaceae bacterium | reverse complement strand
GAAGATGGAGCAACGGAAGCGCCGTCGCGAAGTCGTCACGATCATGCTTCTGGCTTTGCTGGTATTTTTTCTTACCTGGTTTGAAATTCGAATCCTGAACACCAGCAAACAGTTGCCTTTCGTCCACAGCATTTTCTTTTTCGGTTTAGTAAATTTCAACATCATCCTTTTGCTGCTCTTAATTTTTCTGATTTTCCGAAACGTGGTCAAAGTTTTCGTTGAGCGACGCGGAAAGATCTTCGGCAGCAGTCTTAAAGCGAAGCTTATCGCCGCTTTTGTCGCGTTCAGCACGATTCCAACATTGTTGATGTTCGTGATTTCGGTTTTTTATATTAATTCCAGCTTCGACAAGTGGTTCAGCGTCAAGATGGTCGGCGTTCTAAAAAGCTCGCTCGAAGTCACGAACGCGTATTATGTCGATGCTAAAAACAAAAACTACCACTTCGCGCACCAGATCGCGGCCCGCGTTCAAAAACAAACGGCCCAAAAGCAGATTCAGAATATCTTAGATCAGGCCCGCAAGGATTACGCGCTCGATGCGGTCGAATATTATCCGTCTTTGTTTCGCGGACGGATCTCTGCGTTTGCGGAAGACGACAATATCCCTCCGGTTCCTCCAGTTTCGCTCGAGTTCCTGCAAAAGGGCGTTAAGGCTCATGGGGAAGCGAGTACAATCCATCAATTCGGCGAAGGCAACCTGGTTCGCGTGATCGTGCCGGTCAAAGAAGGCCAAGATCGCGGGGCCATAGTCGTATCGAGCTTTGTACCGATGTCGCTGATTTCCAGAATGAACGATGTGGGCGCAGCTTACGAAGAATTTCGCGACATCAATCCACTCGAATATCCGTTAAAATCTATTTACATGATCATCTTAGTATTGATCACGTTCGTGATTTTGTTGGCCGCGACTTGGTTTGGATTTTACCTCGCAAAACAATTGGCGGTTCCGCTGATCCAGCTTGGTAAAGCAACTCTGAAAGTGGCGGGAGGGGATTACACGCAGAAAATTGCTACCAACTCCGGCAGTGAAGAGATTTCGTTGCTGATTACGTCATTCAATAAAATGACCGAGACTCTTGAAACCTCCGAACGCGAAGTCAAAGAGGCTAATTCTAATTTGCAAAAGACTTTGCAAAATTTGGATGAACATACCCGTTATATCGAAGTCGTGCTCGGGAATGTCAGCACGGGCGTCATCTCGGTCGGTAAAGATGGCTACATCACGACAATCAACCAACATGCGGCGCACTTGCTGCAACTAGAGCCCAGCAAATACCTGGGCCGTCCGGTGCGTGATCTTTTGACGCTCGAATATTTCCGCACGTTCTCTGAGTTATTAAAAACAATGCAGGATCACAAGACTGAAAACATAGTTAAAGAATTTCACGTAAACGTGCAGGGGCAGTCGATTCCGCTGCAGATGAATTTGTCGATCCTGAAGGACGAGCGTGGCCAAGAGATCGGCAAGATCCTGGTGTTCGATGACATGAGCCCGATCGTCAACGCCCAACGTGCGGCTGCTTGGACCGAAGTTGCGCGAAGGATCGCGCACGAAATTAAAAATCCGCTAACTCCGATCAAACTTTCCGCAGAAAGACTGCAGCGCAAGTTCGGGGCCCAAGTCACCGATCCGGCATTCAGCGAATGCACGCAGATGATCATTCGCCAAGTGGATGACTTGAAAAAAATGGTCAACGAGTTCAGTCAGTTTGCCCGTTTGCCGCAAAGCAAGCCCATCACCGGAGAGCTGAACGACGTCGTCGAAGAATCACTGATGGTTTTCCGTCAGGCGCATCCGAACGTAAGGTTTGAATTCAACCCAGACGAAAAACTGCCGAATTTCAAATTCGATCCAGACCAAATTCGCCGAGTGTTTGTAAATTTAATCGACAACTCCGTCGCGGCTCTCGCGAAAGAGCCTAACCCGATCATCGTCGTGACAACTCTGTACGATATCGATTTCAAAATTGTGCGTCTAACCGTCGCCGACAACGGCGAAGGCATTCCCGCTGCTCAACGTAACCGCATTTTTGAGCCTTACTTCAGCACAAAAGAAGGCGGGACAGGGTTAGGCCTGCCGATCGTTAAAAGAATTATTGAAGACCATAACGGATTTATTCGCGCCACTGCGAACGAACCACACGGAACAAAAATGCTGATGGAACTCCCAGTGAACGAAGTGGACGCCTGGAAGCCATCAAAAGCAGGGAACAAAATATGAGCGACAATCAAAACTATAAGATTTTAATTATCGACGATGAATCGGCAATCCGTGAAGTATTAAGCGCTTCGCTCAAAGATGAAGGTTACAATGTTTCGACCGCGCACGATGGCGCCTCTGGCCTTCAGGCACTGAAAACATTCAATCCCGACATCGTCTTCCTGGACATCTGGATGCCCGGCGATATGGACGGAATGCAGGTGCTCAGCCACGCCCGCCGGGATTTTCCTTTAGTCGACTTCGTGATGATCTCTGGTCACGGAACGATCGAAACCGCGGTGAAGGCCACCAAGCTCGGGGCCTACGACTTTGTCGAAAAACCGCTTTCGATGGACAAGATCAGCATCACGATTGCGAATATCTTAAACTACCAGCAAGAAAAAGAAGAAAAGATTCTTTTGCTGAATAAACTCCGTAAAAGCATCGCGCTGATCGGTGAAGCACCAGCCATCATGGCAACGAAGCAAATCATCGCGAAGATGGCACCGACCCAATCGTGGATTATGGTTTCTGGTGAGACGGGCGTCGGCAAAGCACTCGCTGCGCAAAACATTCATTACATGAGCACGCGCGCTGGAAAACCCTTCGTCGATATCAATTGCGGCGCGATTCCGGAAGATCTCTTAGAAGGCGAAATCTTCGGCATCGATAAGGGTGCTATGCCCGGCGTCGACAAAATCAGAAAAGGTAAACTGGATCTAGCCCAGGGCGGGACTTTATTTTTGAATGAAGTTTCGGCGCTGACGCCCGAAGTTCAACATCGTTTGGTGAAATTTTACGAGACTAAAAACTATTACCGCGTTGGCGGATCTGAAGAAATTCACAATGACGTCCGCATCATTGCGACCACGACTCGCGACATCGAAAAAATGGTTAAAGAAGGCAAATTCAGCGAAGACCTCTATTACAAACTGAACATTATCCCGTTCCGCATTCCGACGCTGCGGGATCGTCCCGAAGACATTCCGGTACTGACTTCATTCTTTAGCGATCATGTCGCCCGCGAAGGCGGCTACATGAAAAAACAATTCTCGGAGCAGGCAATGAAAGCCATGGGCAAATACGAATGGCCCGGCAACATCCGCGAACTTCGTAATTTTGTAGAGCGGATTTATATTCTTACTCCTGGTGAATTTGTCGATTTGCACGACGTGCGTTTCGCGGGCCTCAGTGGCAAAGAGGGCGAACGCATTGATCAAGACGCAATGTCGACTTTCCGCGAAGCTCGTGCCCAGTTCGAAAAAGAATACCTATTAAAGAAAATCGCCGAAAATGGCGGTAACATCAGCAAAACTGCTGAAGTGATTGGACTTGAACGAAGTTATTTACATCGTAAGATTAAATCTTACGGTATTGAGGTGCCATAGTATGGAAAAGACAGCGATCACGCCCACCCGGGCTCAAAATTACCCAGAGTGGTATCAAGAAGTTATTAAAGCGGCCGACATGGCCGAAAATTCTCCGGTCCGCGGCTGCATGGTGATCAAGCCATGGGGCTACGCAATCTGGGAAAATATTCAAAAAATTCTGGACGGTAAGTTCAAAGAAACGGGTCACGTCAACGCGTACTTTCCGCTACTGATTCCGCTGAGCTTCCTAGAAAAGGAAGCGGAGCATGTCGAAGGTTTCGCGAAAGAATGTGCGGTCGTCACCCACCATCGCTTGAAAGCAGGACCGGACGGCAAACTGATTCCGGACGGCAAACTTGAAGAACCCTTAGTGATCCGCCCGACGAGCGAAACGATCATCGGTCACATGTACGCGAAGTGGGTCAAATCTTACCGTGATCTGCCGTTGCTAATGAACCAGTGGTGCAACGTTATGCGCTGGGAGCTTCGTACGCGCATGTTTTTAAGAACGACAGAGTTTCTTTGGCAAGAGGGGCACACGGTCCACGCAACCGCCGAAGAGGCTCAAGAAGAGACGCTGAAGATGTTGGACGTCTACGCTGACTTTGCCGAAAACTATATGGCGATGCCCGTGATCAAGGGAATGAAAACCCCGGACGAAAGATTCCCCGGTGCGGTCGATACGTACACGATCGAATCGATGATGCAGGATAAAAAAGCGTTACAAAGTGGCACCTCCCATTTTCTTGGCCAGAATTTCGCGAAGTCTTCCGGAATTAAATTCCTCAGCAAAGAAGGCAAAGAAGAAATCGCCTGGACGACGTCGTGGGGAATGTCCACCCGCATGATTGGTGGATTGATCATGATCCACAGCGATGACGACGGATTAGTGCTTCCACCGAAAATAGCGCCGTTACACGTGGTAATTTTACCGATTTACCGTAACGACGAAGAGCGGACGCAGGTTCTCGAATACGTAAAATCGCTAGAAAAAGAATTGCGCGCGATTCGTTACGCCGACCAACCGGTCATGGTCAAAATTGACGACCGTGATTTGCGCGGTGGTGAAAAATCTTGGCAGTACATCAAGCAAGGTGTTCCGGTCCGAGTCGAAGTCGGCCCGCGCGACATGGCGAAGGGTGAAGTCTTTGTTGGTCGCCGTGATAAAGCGGCCAAAGACAAAACGGG